>CAZUCH010000139.1:0-7762 GCA_964619045.1 uncultured Planctomycetales bacterium
CCAGCGACAGACCCGTAGTATCGCATTCTTAGCCAAGCGTGTCAAACGGGATTCCGTGACCTTGCCAGTGCAAGACCAGGGCTAGGCGGGCGGTTGGGCGCCTCGTATTAAACCCACCACGATGTTGATGGCGAGCGCTACCACGGGCAGGATGATCGCTAGCCAGCCGAAAATCACGCCGAATAGGGCGCGTTTGCGGCCCAGCCAATTGCCGGGCTCGGTGCGTATGCGTTTCCGGGCTCCGTGACCGAACACCAGCCCCAAGATCGCCGACAGCAGCGCCACCGGAAAGCACAGGAGCATGATCCCCCCCATGATCGGGACCGACGGCGGCAGCTTGGTGGGATCGAAGTTCTGTGGGTCTACCGGACCGATGGTCTTCGCCATGATGACTCCCAACGTCGCCGCCAGCCCCCAGGCTCCCAGCGCGACCAATGAGAGGATCAAAGAAGCCGTCGCCCCGCGCATCATCCGGGGCCTCAGCGGCGCCGCGTCGTCAACCCGCGCAAGGCTGTCAGCCGACCCTTGCGAGCCCAGGGGCGTCGCGATCAGCGGCGCCGTGGACGGCTCGCCCGGCAACGTAACAGGTTCTGTCTGTAGGGCGCTTGGCGGAAGTTCGGCGGGCATGTCCGCCGTCCGTTGATCCGAGACGATTCTGCCGTCGCGCATGGCCACGATGCGCTGCGCTTGCCGAGCGATTTCGGGCTCGTGCGTCACCACAATGACGGTGACGCCCTGTTCGTTGAGCCGGTGAAAGACCTCCATGATCTGCGTGCTGGTGCGCGAGTCGAGGTTACCGGTCGGCTCATCGGCCAACACCAGCGGCGGATCGTTCACTATGGCGCGTGCGATGGATACGCGCTGCCGCTCGCCGCCCGATAGCTCGTTGGGGTTATGCGTGGCTCGGTCGGCCAAGCCCACGCGCTCCAGGGCCTTCATGGCCGGAGCGCGCGTATTCGTCTGGCGCGCGTAGAACAGCGGAATCCCCACGTTGTCAACCGCGGTCGTGCGGTTGATGAGATTGAAGGTCTGAAAAACGAAGCCGATTTGCTTATTGCGGACGGCCGCCAGCTCTCGATCCGACAGGTCGCTGACGTCGCGGCCATCGAGCTGATAGGTGCCCGCCGTGGGACGATCCAAGCAGCCCAGCAGGTGCATGAGCGTGCTCTTTCCGCTGCCGGAAGCGCCGGTGATGGCGACGAACTCGCCGCGTTCGATCGTCAGGTCGACGCCGTCAAGGGCATGCACGACCGAGTTGCCCATGCGGTAGAGCTTGGTCAATCTGTTTATCTCGATCAACGCCACTCGCCGCTACTCCTCGTCGTCCGAGCTGGGCGGCAGCTTGGTGTAGACCGAGTTGCCAACCTCGAGCTGGCCTCCCGCCAGTACCTCCACAACCTGCGTGAACTCGCCGTCGCTGATGCCGAACCGGCATGGTACGAAGCGCTTGTCATACTTGTCGCGCGATCCGGATGCCGGCGGAGTCTTCAGCCATACGCCGCGCTGCTCCTGGAATGTCTTGACCGCTTCGGCCGGCACGCGGAGGGCGTCGACCGAGCTCTCGACGGTGAATTCCACCTGGGCCTGAGCACCGAGCGGCAACAGGTACGCCCGCTCGTCCGTGATCTCGACATGCACGGCAAACTGGATGATGGCCGCGCTCTGCCTCCCCTGGGGCTCGACTCGTTCGATACGCCCCTCGAAGACATCTTCCGGGAAGGCGTCCACCGTCAATCTTACGATCCCCGAACGATGTTCGAGCCGTTCGGTGTCCGCCAGGGCCGCTTCACGCAGGCCGGGCATATCCGGGAGGGCCTCGACCGGCGCGATGTTGGCCACCCGACCGTAGTCGGCCTCGTCCAGCCTGGCGATGACCTTTTTCGAGGACACGTCCGCCAGCCGCATCAGTGTCGTGCCGCCCGTGAGGCTCTGGGTGCCCGACTGCACAAGCATGCCGGCGCGCACGAAAACCTCGGTCACGATTGCCTCTTGCGTGGCCAGGACCGTTGTTTCGCGCAGGCGCTCCTCGGAATCCTCGAGGTCTTTCTTGGCCGACTCGACCGTCGCGGCCTGAGACTTGCGCGCCGCAATGGCATCCTCGATAGCCAACTCGGCGCCAGTAACCGCGATGCGCGCCGTCTCCTGCTGGGCCACCGACATTCGATGGCGGGCCCGAGCGTCGTTGATCTGCTGCGGGTTGTAGAAATCCGACAAGCCCCTCTCGTCGAGCGTCTCCTCGATCTTCCGCCAATCGAACTCGGCCACGGCGCCTTGGGCGGCGATCTCCTCCAGGCGAGCCTTGGCGCTCTCCGTGTTAACCTTGGCACGCTCGACCGCCACGTCCGCCTGGCGGTGTATGGCGGTGGCGCGGTCGAGGTTGGCCTGGGCGCGATCGCGCATGCGCTTCTCGTCGTCCGGGGCGAGCAACAGCAGGTGGTCGCCGGCCTGGACGTAGGTACCCTCGACGACCGGGATCCCCGTGATCTCGCCCGAGGCCTCGGACTTGACCTCGATCACCTGGTTGGCGTGAATCAGGCCCGCCGCGGTGATCGGCACGCGAATGTCGCCGCGCGTGACCTCGCCGAACTTGGGCATGGTCCACGGAGCCTGGTATTCGCGCTGACGCACGAGGTACCACGCCAGGACGATCACCGCCACGACGACCAGCAGAATCAGCCATTTCTTCATAACGCTACCCTCGGCACGAGCCAGCGCGGCTCGCATCATGTCATGCGCGCCATCGCGGCTGCTCGCGCTCGTCAACGTACATCTAGTGCGGCTGGTAAGGTACATACTCCAGGCCAAAGGCGTCGGCCACCGGCTTGTACGTAATCTGACGATTGAGCGTGTTGACGCCGGCCGCCAAACCGGGGTCGGCGGCACAGGCCTGCTCGTAACCCATGTTCGCCAGCCTGACCAGGTACGGGATGGTGGCGTTGGTCAGGCCGAATGTGCTCGTACGCCCCACGGCGCCCGGCATATTCGCCACGCAGTAATGCACCACGCCATCAATGACGAACGTCGGCTCTTTGTGGGTCGTGGGCTTGGTGGTCTCGCAACAGCCACCCTGGTCGACACACACGTCAACGATGACCGAGCCATCCTTCATCTGTGGCAAGTAGTCGCGACGAATCAGGCTCGGGCAGCGTGCCCCCGGAATCAGCACGGCGCCGATCACCAGGTCAGCCGTCTTCAGATGCCGGCGAATCGAGTCATCGGAGCTGAACACACAGTTCACATTGGCCGGCATGACCTCATCGAGATAACGCAGCCGGTACAGATCGATGTCCATGATCGTGACGTCGGCCCCCAGGCCGGCCGCCAGCCGCGCCGCACAAGTGCCGACGATGCCCCCGCCCAGCACCAGAACCCGCGCCGGCTCGACGCCGGGTACGCCGCCCAACAAGACGCCCTGGCCTCCCATGGGTTTCTCGAGGAACTTCGCCCCCTCCTGCACGCTCATCTTGCCGGCCACTTCACTCATCGGAGCCAGCAGCGGCAAACGCCCGTGCCGATCCTCGATCGTCTCGTACGCGATTGCGACGCACCCCGAATCACGTACGCCATCGGTCAGCTCGCGGCTGGCGGCGAAGTGGAAGTACGTGAACACGACCTGTCCATCGCGGATCAGCTCGTATTCCGACGCCAGCGGCTCCTTAACCTTGCAAACCAGGTCGGCGCGTTCCCAGACCTCGGCGGCCGAACTGACCAGCTCGGCGCCCTGGGCCTCATAATCAGCGTCCTCGATGCCTGAGCCAACGCCGGCGCCGCGCTCGATAATAACGCCATGTCCACCACGCTTGAGTTGCTCGACCCCACCCGGCACGACGGCAACACGATACTCGTCTGGTTTGATCTCTTTCGGCACGCCGATGATCATGCGGACAACTCCTGGATAGCAGAGAATCAGTCGATAAGCACGACACCACTATGTACAATCACGGTGAAACCTGGAGGGTAAGGACTGGTATCGGCCTTTGCAAGCCGCCGACACGTTCCCACGGCCGCATCTGTGGAGCGCTGACTGCGATGATTGCCGTCGTCGTGCTGCCGGCGTGCAACTCGCCCTCTATTGTGCGCACGGTCACGCTCGATGCGCTCGAGAATGCCCCTCCGGTCGCCCCTGACAACCCTCAACGCGTGGTCGTAGCCGATTCCTCAAGACTGCTCGGGCTATGCACGGCCCTGGGGCCACGCCTGGGCCTCGTGCAGGTTCGCTCGCGTGCCCAATGGCTGCAACTGCGCCAGGCAGCCCCCGACATCGGCACCTGTCCGGACCTGGGCACCGGCGCGCTGGTCGGACTTGCCTGCTGGGTCGGTACCCCGGTAGACGGGCACTGGCCGGTCACGATCAACGATGTTCTACTCCATAAGGGAGCCGGCTTGTTGAGAGGCGAGTATCATGGCGGCAACTTCCTCCCCGACGGAGTCACGTATCTCGAAATCGCGCACGTGACCGGACTGAACACCGTGCTGGCCGTCGATGTCAGCGGCAGCATGTTCTATCCCGAGTAGCTTCCACGTCCCGCCAAGCAGCCACGATGTCGAATCGCAATCCACCCATTTTACCTCTTCTGAAGGTTGACCAATCCTCGTGTGCGCTGATATTGTGCACTCGTGTAGCCCGCGTGCAACGGTCGCCGTGGGCCCAGGGCACCATAACGGCGGCGGCCGTGTTGCTTCATGTCAACTTGGCCGCCCTGTGCGCGCTTCGAAGTCCGATTGATATAGGAATCATCATGGCCAACGAAGTACTCGAAGACCAACAGCCCAGGTTGAGTTCGCCTACGGCGGATTGGCGCCGCCGCGCGCACGTCCTGCTGGTGGACGACGAACGTGCCATCGTGGACATGCTGGCCAGCGCACTGCGAACCGATGGGCACCAGATCGTTACCGCCGACTCCATACAAAATGCCCTACACGAGCTCGAACACTCCAACTTCGACGTCTTGGTCACTGACGTCATACTCGACGATGGCGACGGCCTAGACCTACTCAGAAACGCGCGCGACCGTTGGCCAAACCTCGTGCTCGTCGCTATGAGCGGATACGCCACCGTCGAGTCTGCCGTCGAGGCCATGAAGGTCGGCGCTTTCGAATTCCTCGCTAAACCCGTCCGCGTCGACGCCATCAGACAAGTCATCCGAAAGGCCGTCGAACAGCAACGACTTCTACGCGCAAATCGTTCACTCCGAAGAGCCCTCGATCCGCCATACAACCTCGATACCGTCGTCGGCAGAACTTACCAGATGCAACGCGTCTTCGACCTCATCGAGGCCGTCGCAGACTCCAGAACCACCATCCTCATTCACGGCGAGACCGGCACCGGAAAGTCGCTCATCGCCAGGGCCATTCACCAACGAAGCCTACGACGTTCCGGACCCTTCATCGAGGTCAGTTGTGGCGTTATCCCCGAGACACTACTCACCTCTGAACTGTTCGGACACGTACGCGGGGCCTTCACTGGAGCACTGGTAGACAAAGACGGAAAGTTCCGAGCCGCACAGACCGGCACCATATTCCTCGACGAAATCTCTTGCGCCGATCCCAGCCTCCAGGTCAAACTCCTGCGCGTACTACAAGATCGAAAGTTCGAGCCTCTCGGCTCAAACAAAACCATATCCACCGACGTGCGCGTCATACTCGCCACCAATATCGACCTCGCCACCGCCGTCGACGCCGGCCAATTCCGCGCTGACCTGTACTATCGAATCAACGTCGTCAACATCGAGCTCGCTCCCCTCCGAGAACGGCTTACCGACATCCCACTGTTGGCCGAACACTTCCTCCAAAAATACGCCCACCAAAGCGGCAGACTCATGGAGGGCTTCTCCGAAGACGCACTACAGTGCATGCAACGCTACTTGTGGCCCGGAAACGTCCGTGAATTGGAGAATGCCGTCGAACGCGCCGTCGTCCTCACTCGGGCCAACCTCATTACAAAAGATGACCTGCCTCCAACCGTCATCAGAGCCGCCGAAAGCGATGCCTCGCAGTTCTCGGCCACCAGCGGGCGGCCCATGACCTTGAAGGAGGCCTTGGGCGAACCGGAACGCCGAATCATCCGGGCCGCACTCGAAGCCAACGACTGGAATCGCCAACAAACCGCCGCCGCACTCGATATCAACCGCACGACCCTCTACAAAAAGATGAAACGCTACGACCTCGCATCCCCAGGCGGTACCCGGGAGTAACTGCGGGCGACAGAATCACTCCCGTGGTTCCCATAACCACGCCACGCTGCAATGCCAGCCGACGAGATGGTGGTTTTTTGCTCCCCACGGCGCCGGCGAGCGGCTAGAATAAGTGGCTGGCTATCATCTTGATGTGCCGCGACTCTTGGACGGCCCTGTTTGCCCTGCTTGCGCTGGGGACCACCAGAGTCTCACCACCGGAGCCCGATAGAGGAAACGTATGCCCACACTGTCTCGTTGCCTGCGCCAGTGCTCGATTCTCGCCCTCACCCTGGGCATGATGATGATGCCCGAAATCGCCGCCGCCCAACCGCGGGAGCACCAGCCCAGCCGTGATCCAGCCCTGAGAGCCGTGTGGGCCGATGCGTTCAACCAGGGATACAAGAGCACCTCCCAAATCAACTCGCTCGTCTCACGCGCCGTCACCGGCAACTACAACGCCATCTTCGCCGAGGTGCTCGCTTACCAGGACCGCGGGGCCAGCGGCCACGGCGCCTACTGGAACTCGAGCATCGTCCCAAAGGCCACCGACATCTCCGCGGGGCTCGATCCGCTGGCCTACCTGGTCAGCCGAGCACACACCTACGGCATCGAGGTCCACGCCTGGATCGTCCCCTATCGAACATGCACCAGTTGGCCGCCCACTGGCAACGCGCTGTTGGCCGCCCATCCCGAGTGGCTTATGGTTTCCCTCAACGACATGGGCGGCGGCCACGCCACGATCGACGACAAGTACATCCTCGATCCCGGCTCGCCCGATGCCCAGGACTACATCATCAGCATCGTTCGCGAGCTGGTCACCGACTACGAGATCGACGGCATCAACCTCGACTACATCCGCTACACCCAGGTGGATGCCGGCTATCCCGCTGATGAAGGCTACGAGAAATCCACACTGAGACGCTTCCAAGACCTCACTTGGTACAGCGGAACCCCTGAGCCCACCGGCGAAACATCCTGGAACGACTTCCGACGCCGCACGATCGACGAACTCGTGCGGCGATTGCACGCGGAAATCCCCGCCATCACCAGCAATCCGCGCCAGCCACTGCGTCTCACGGCCGATCTGTTTGCCACGGGCGGTGCCCCGGCCGACTTCTCCAACTCCGACGCCTACCGCCTGCATCAGAACTGGCGGCACTGGATGGAGCAAGGCTGGCTCGATGCCAGCATGCCCATGAACTACAAACGCGAGTGGGATCCGCCGGAGGACTCCTGGTATCGCAGTTGGATCGACGCGGCGGTGGGATGGCGCTACGGCCGCCACGTGTTCTGCGGCCAGGCCAACTACCTCAATCCCATGGCCGACAGCATAATCCAATTGCAATACTGTCTCAGCGCCGGAGCGGACGGAACCTGCAACTATTCCTATGTCGCAACGGCCAACGAAGACATGGACGAGTATTGGGAAAACGACTGGTCGTGGTACACCTATGTCGCCGACCACCTGTTCACGTCCGTCGTACCGACGCCGACGATGCCCTGGCGTGACCCGGACACAGCTACCGAGGGCACACTGTGGGGGCGCGTGATTGATCCCGACACCGACGAGCCGATCGACGGGGCGA
>CAZUCH010000140.1:0-7312 GCA_964619045.1 uncultured Planctomycetales bacterium
GGGGACGGGGCATTTGCCACCGCCGTGCATTACGCCGTCGGCGACCAGCCTATCGCCGTGGCGATTGGCGACCTGGACGGCGATAACATGTCAGATCTGGCTGTGGCGAACTCGAATAGCGACATAGTCTCTGTGCTGTTGGGCTTGGGCGGTGGGACGTTTGCCGCCGCCGTGCATTATCTTGTAGGTGACAATCCGCAATCAGTGGCAATCGGCGACCTTGACGGCGACCAGGTGCGTGACTTGGCCGTGGCGAATGGGGGCGACGACACTCTCTCGGTCTTGTTGGGCCTTGGGGACGGGGCATTCGCTGGCGCCGTGGAATACGCCGCCGGCGATTCTCCGCAGTCCGTCGCGATCGGCAACATGAACGGCGACCAGACACCCGATCTTGCCGTGGCGAACCGGTCCGGCGGCAACGTCTCCGTGTTGCTGGGCTTGGGCGACGGGACGTTTGCCGCCGCTGTGCATAACTCTGTCGGTTACTATCCTCACTTCGTAGCGATCAGCGACCTGGACGGTAACCAGGTGCCCGACCTGGCCGTGGCGAACCGGGTCGGCGACAACGTCTCGGTGTTGCTGAACGCAACAGTGATCTTCCATGACTGCAATGCAAGCGGTATCCCCGACGACTGCGAGCTGGATGGCAACGACTGCAACACGAACGGCGTCCCCGACGATTGCGACATCGCCGACGGCACCAGCGACGACGTCAACGGCAACGGCATTCCCGACGAGTGTGAGTTCCCCGGCGATTTGGATTGTGACAGCGATGTAGACTTCGACGACATTGACCCGTTTGTGTTGGCCCTGAGCGGCCAAACCGGCTACGAGGCTGCCTATCCCGACTGCAACTGGCTGAATGCCGACTGTGATGGGGATGGTGACGTGGACTTTGATGATATTGATGCGTTCGTGGCGCTGTTGAGTGGGGGCTGATCGTCGGAATGCGGCGTCCGCGCGAGCGGTTGCTACGGCGACTCGCAGACTTGGCCGTCGTAAGCCAACTCGAAACCGGGGGGCAGGTCGGCGCCTACTTCGGCGTGGCTCAGCGCGTGGGCTATGTGCGTGAACAACGTGCGGCGGGCACCGATGCGGCGGGCCTCGGCGATGGCCTGGTCGATGTTGAAGTGCGTGGGGTGCGGGTGGTGGCGGACGGCATCTAGTATCAAAATGTCGAGGTCATCCATCAGCCGGCGCGTCTGATCGGGGATCCCGCTGCAATCCGGACAATACGCCACGTCGCCGACTCGGTAGCCCAATACCTCCATCGGGCCGTGAAGATAGGGCAGCGGCGTGACCGTTCGACCAAAAAGCTCGAAAGGGGCGCTGATGCGTACGGCACGCAGGTTGGGCTTGACGCTGGGCCAATCGTCGCCGTCATCGAACGCGTAGCCGAACATGCGCTGCACGGTGTCGAGAGTTGCAGGATCGCCGTAGACGTCGAGCGCCGTGCCCAAGACGTCGTTGAATCGCCGCAGGTCGTCGAGGCCGGCGACATGGTCGGCGTGGGCGTGCGTCAGACAGACGGCGTCGATGCGTGTGACACTCTGGGCTATGCACTGGAGCCGGAGTTCGGGAGAGGCGTCTACCAGGATGTGGCGATCGTCGTAGCTGAAGACCACACTGGCTCGCGTCCGGCGATCACGCGGATCATCCGAACGACACACCGGGCAATCGCAGGCGATCATGGGGATGCCGTGCGAGGTGCCAGAGCCCAGGATTGTCACACTTAACGACAAGTGACCACTACTGACCGGTTGGAACCGGGTCTCACGCAGGCACCGGTTTCACGCGGACAAAGGACGGTTACAGCCCACTCTTGAAGCTGTCCCACTCGCTCTTGAGCCGCTTGTAGAGCGGGTCGGCGCGGTCGGCTTCGATGATGCTCTCCTTGGTCTGACCGTCGGCCGGATCGACGTACACCATCACGAGCGACTCTGACTCACGGTAGGTGAATTCCCCCTCTCGGCCGGAAGGCTTGCGCAGGAGCACAGGCTCATCGAAACGCATGTCGAGTACGACGGCGCCGGTGGAAAAATCGACCGGTTCGCGGATGGCGCGACCGCGGGAGTCGAGCTTGCCGGTCTTCACTTCCTGGACATCGCCGATGAGCTGCCCGACCTCGACGTCGAAGCTCTCCTTGAGCCAGTTGCCGAGATGCCAGGTGAAGACCTCGACGCGCGCCACGGAGCTGCCGAAGGGGTGGCCGGTGACGAAGAAGTGGCGTTTGGGCGCCGCCGTGACGGGCTCGGTGGGCGCTGACCAGGCACCGACCAAGGCGGTTCTGATAACACGATCCTGCGACGCCGCACTGACTGCGTCGCGGCGGCCAACGTACCGATTCCAGAGTCGGACGCGCAGGCGATAGCGGTAGGTCTTGCCGGGCGTGACGGTCTGATCGTGGAACCAGATGGCCGGGTCGTCTGTTTCGGGGTCCACGACGAACTCGCCGGCCCCGGCCTCACGGTTCTGCTGGCTGGTGATCTCACGGTGGGCCGTGCGGAAGACACTTTCGGCTTGATCAAGTTGCCCGCGGTTGGCATGGGGGCTGCGGAGAACCTTGCCGGCATCCTCCTTGGCAGTGCTCCAGTCACGCTCGCGCAGGGCCTTCTGAGCGTTCTTCAGGTTGTCCCGCACCTCACGGCGCTGCTCCTTTCGGTCGACGTCATCACCTTCACCGGGTTCGTCGACGGCGGGGATCTCAACGTCGTCGCCGCCTTTATCAACGATGGCTCCCAGCACCGGCGGCCCCCACGTGTCGCCAGCCTCAACGCGGTAGAAAGCGGGCTGCATGTAATCAGCCTGGGAGCTCTTGACCGTTTCCAGCTCGGCGTCGAGATCTTCGGCGTTGAGCACTCTGCCGGTGCGGTCATCGAAGATCGGCGCGGACAAATCGGCCTGAGGCATAATCTCGCCCGGCGTTACATCACTCCAGTCGGAGTAGTCGCCGGCGAAGGTCAGCTCCTGCCGCTGTAAGTCGACGCCCACGACGAACGCCCCGGCTCTGTACTTGGCGTATTGAGCCGCGAGCATCGCCTCTTCCTGGGCCTTCCGGGGAAAGAAAGCACCGACGGTGATCCAGGATAGCTCGATGGGTTCCTCGCCCTCGGCAACGTCCGGCTGACCTTCCTCGCTGGCGGTTACCCGGCGCGGGTATGCCAAGCTGATGCCGGTCGCGACCAGCGGATCGCGGGGCGGCAAGGGCGTGACCAGCTCGATATCGGGCACCTCGGTGGAACCTCGAGCCTCGGGCAGCGGCAGGCCAAATACGCCGGCGATTGCCAACTGCTGCTTCAGGCCGGGGACGTCGGGCGACTCGGCCTGGAAGAGCGATGTCTTGAACTGCCGATCGAGCTGGTCGGCGTAGTTCGCGACCTCCCACGGCTTGGCCTGGGCGCGTTTGATTGCGTCGCGCAGTTGCTCGGCCTCGCGGAGTATGGTCTGGTCGAGTTCACGCGGCCCGAGTTGCTGGCCGCCGTACTCAATCTTGTTGGGCTCCATGATGAAGTAGTAGACGCAGAGCCCGATGAGGAAGGCGGCGGCGAGGCCGACGGCGCCCTTCTCAACGTGCTGCTCGACGAGGCTCAGAGATCCTCTCGTTGACATTCTCGCACTCCCATGGGGACGGGCGCGGGGCGCCCGCCGGGGTGATTAGCCGTTACCGGTGCCGATGCCCAGGTCGACGAGCACCTGGGCCGGCATCATCTCTTTGTACACCTTGCGGGCCATGTAGCCTTCGAACTCGAGTTCGACGCGGCAGACCGGATCGGGGCCGTAGAGATACTTGTTATCGTCGTAGCCATTCTTATCGACCTCGACGATTGCGTAGCTCGCTCCGACGAGTTGATAGAAATTCTCGCGAGTGACACGATCGATGAGCTGCGGCAAATCGCGCAGATCGACTATCGCCGTAAGCCGGAAACGAATCACATCGAATTGATCGTCACTCTTGCGGTCGGTGAATGAGACTGAGATTACGCCGCCGGCCGTGGAACTGGAGCCGCGTCCTATCGAGGCGAAGGCAACGGTCTTGCCCTGGTCTGTCAAGTAGCCGAGGATATCGATCTTCTCGATGCGTTTGACGGGCATGCCGGCCACGTTTTGCTGGTCAGCGTCCAGTTGGCGGGCGGCAGCGCCGTTGACCTTGCCAATTGCGCTGACGACGTCCTGCTGGATCCAGAGCCCGACCTGGGCGTACCACATCTCGGCCGGCGAAGGGGCATCAATCGATTCCACGATGGGACTGACATGGAACGATGACCGCGCCGGGTCGGTGTCGACGTAGCAGCGAATGCCACGGGCCTTCCTGGCACCGGCGCGCAGCCGAACCTCGCCCGAGTCGATAGTGGGATCGCGCTGGCCCGCGGGGCGGCCCTCCCCTGGCTGGGGCTCCTGCATGGCGTCGATGCGCATGCTGTCTTCCTCGTCGCGAATCTCCTGCTCGGAGGGCAAACCACCGGCGTGGAGTTCACGGGGCAGCGCGAGGATGGCGTCTTCATAGTCGTCCTTGAAACGATAGCGAAGCTCGTCCTGGGCCGGATTGGGGAAAACGCCATCGCGCAACGGCCGGCGTTGGTTTATTCTCTCGGCGACCGCCAGAGCAGCGTCGTACGCTTCCTGGAATCGCTGGCCGCGATCGCGTTCGGATTCGATGGTGGCAGTGTTCTGCGGCGCTCGCGTCAGGCTGGCAATCTCGGAGGCCACGCGTTTGTGCTTGTCCATGGCCTCGAGCACGTCATCCTGCATCATGCCGTAGACGGCGCCCGCGATCCCGGCCAAGGCCAGCAGGCCGCTGAGCAATGAAATCCAGTTGGTCTTGATGAACTGCATGGTGTCTCTCCTGCCTACTGGCCCGCGGCCGGATTATCGCCGCTCTCATCAGGGGACTGCTCGACCGATTGAGGGGCCTCGCCAAGCTGTACCTTGAAGGCGAAGGTCACCTTCCAATCGTCCTTGGTCTCCGCGCCGGTGAGCGGGTCGGGGTGCAGCGCGCCACCCTCACGGGCACCGGCGCCCTTGTCCTCATGGTACGTGCGGATCATCCCGGCACCGCGGCTGAAGCTGTTGGGATCCTCCGGGATGAACAGGCCAAGCCCCGGACGCCGGCTGGTTTCCCGCAGGCTGGAGAAGTAATCCTCGAGCCACCGGCTGGCTTCGTGCGGGCGTTGGCCGCAGAGCAAACGACCTTGCACGTGAACCACGAAACCGGAGCCCTTGGCGGAAACCTCGGCACCACCACCGTTTCCGGACGGCGGACCTCCGCCAGGCGGGCCTCCGCGAGGCGGGCCACCACTGGGCGGGCCACCACGGGGCGCTTCGGAAGCGGCGTCCTGGCCTCCTCCCGCCAGAGTCACCGAGCTGATGTCCTTGGCGTACGTTATGTCGAGCGACTCAATGATGAGCTGCCGGCGATTGGGGCGGGAATAGCGCTCCAGATCGGATTGTACGAGCTGCTTGAATTCCTCGGACGACTTGGCTCGGGCCAGCTCGGGGGGGCTTGGCGGGGCCATGGCATCGTTGACCAGGGACAGGAGGCGGGGCACCAAGAGGCGGTGTTCCTGTAGCTTCAGCAGGCGCTCCTCGATGTCGGACTGGAGCTTGCCCGTATCGGTCTGGACCTCGTTGTACTCACCCTTGTACTTGCGGGCTTCGGCAACGATGCTGGCCGTCGTACTGCGAGCCCCCTGGGCGCTGGTGCTTTCGAGGGCCTGAACGTCGAGCCCGTTGGCGACGTAGGGCACGCCGGCCGAAAGCAGCAGTGCGGCGGCGGCGGCGACGAAGAAGGGGCGTTTCTTCTTCCAGGCCACCGCCCGGGCCAGGTCGACGGGCAGTAGCGAGACGCCGATCTTCGCCATCCCCAGCCCCTGGAGCGCCAACCCGTAGGCCGCCGCGAAGCTGAGTACGTTCTCGGTGAATTGGGGGGCATTGACCGTGGCGGATGGTGCCAGCTTCTCGAACTGCTCGAGTTTGCCGACGCCGCCGCTTATGGTCAGGTTGTTTTCCAGGTATTTCAGCAGACCAGGCAGGCGGAACGCATTGCCCAGCGCAAGAACCTTCTTCAACTCAACGTCGCGGTGCGTCGAGCTGTAGAACCCGATGGAGCGCTGAATCTCGGCAACCAGATCGGAAAACACCGGCCGCATCGCCTGGAAGACCTGGCGGGCGTACTTGCTGTCGGCCGCCGAACGCTTCAGGCTCTCGGCCTTGGCAAACGAGAGCTTGAACGAACGGACCAGCGTCTCGGTGAAGGCGTTGCCGCCCAGCGGGATGTTGCGCGTCCAGGCCGCGTTGGGCTCGACGATGATGAGATCGGTGTTCTGAGCGCCCACGTCGATCATCACGGTGGCGCCGTCTTCGACCGCCTGCCCGTCGTATTGGCAGAAGTTGTAGAGCGCGGCGGGGATGGTCTGCACGCAGATGGGGGCGATGCCCACGTCGCTAAAGTACGTCAGGTGCTTGCGGATCAGATCCTTGCGGATGGCGAAAATGCCAACCTCGATGTCGGGCGAGTCCTCGTCGGTGAAGACCTGGTAGTCCCAGACAACGTCGTCCATGTCGAACGGAATCTGCTGGCTGGCCTCGTAGCGAACCAGTTGAGGGATCTTCTTGGCGTCCTTCTTCAAATCGATCGGCGGCATCTTGCAGAAGCGGGCGAAGGTCTGTTGCCCGGGCACGCCGACGATGAATTGATCGCCCTGCCAGTCGTTGCGCGAGGTGAATTTCGCGAGCGCCGACGAGATCAGCTCGTCGCGATCCGCGTCCGGCTGGGAGAGTATCTTTGAATGTTCGATGACGTCGAAGGCGACGGCCTCAACCAGGCCGTCCTCGGCCGGCCGCAGCTTGATGGCCTTCAGCGCGCATTGCCCGATGTCGATGCCCCAGACTGCGTTACCCGAAGCCATGGCGAACGCTCCTCGGACGCCGATCGTGGCCACGGGTTGGCCCGGGGCCAGTGAATCGTCGTCAGCACGAATAACAACCAGCGCCACCGGCGTGGCGCATAACGAACCGCTCTATTGATTGGTACGAGTGAGGTCGGCCACGGTTTGTTGTCCCGGCGACCCACGCCGTGAGGCTACCACGACGGCGTGTAGGTAGGAATCGTATGGATAAGGCCGTTGGTCGCATGTCGGCGACAACATACCAAGGCGGCAATCCGTCGGGCGTTGGGTCGGGATTTTCGGCTCGAAGCTCGCTGTCTGTTGGGGGGCGGAGTCCTCCGGCGGCCACTGGCGGCGGGCCGGCTCCACACACGGCCCTCTAATACCTAATTAGTACCCCGCGCCAAGTGCGATGTCAACTCGGAGGC
>CAZUCH010000140.1:7322-7741 GCA_964619045.1 uncultured Planctomycetales bacterium
CGACCCGAAGAGGGTGTGACTAGCATTCGCGGCAGCCGCCTATTTCGCGGGGCGAGTTCCGCCCTGACAGCCCAGGAACGGCGGCGGTCGCGCGTTTGCGGCCCTGTTGCCACCAGAATCAGTCACACCCGATCACGGCGCGTCAACGAGGTTTGACAATAGCTCGCGATGTGACGTGGTTGCTGTACCCAGGGTGACTATGGCGCACCTGACACACTCGGCGGGCTGGTAGTGCGCCACCCCGTGGCTGGAGACTGCGGCACCTGATCGGGGCGACTGTCCGCAACTGTCAGCTACCCCGTTGATCTACTCGGTCAGATATTCCCACACCGCCAGCCAGTAGGCGGCATCCTGGGCGTTCCTCTGGCGCTCGGCAACCTCGGCGATCATGTCGCACAGAGCGTCGTAACGCTGCGGCG
>CAZUCH010000141.1:0-2818 GCA_964619045.1 uncultured Planctomycetales bacterium
GGCAACATCCACAGTCTCGGTCTGAAGGCCGCCGCGCCTGTTCCCGGCGACCTGGACTGCGACGGCGACATCGACTTCGATGACATCGACCCATTCGTCCTGGCACTGACCGGACAGGAGGCATACGACGCCGCATACCCCGACTGCAACTGGCTAAACGCCGACTGCGACGATGACGGCAATGTGGACTTCGACGACATCGACCCCTTCGTGGCAATCCTCAGCGGAGGCTGATGGGGGATTGACGATTTACGATTGACGATTGGGGATTGAGGCTGGGCGCCGGATACGTCTTAATCGTCAATCGTCAATCGTCAATCCGCAATCCTCAACCTTGGCGCCTTGGCGTCTCCGCGTCTTGGCGGTAAATGGAAGACCAGGAAACGCCCAGAACGGCGAGCGGGCCGACGCGAAAGGCCAATCACCGGCGGGACGCCGATGCTCCCCGCCCCATTTGGTCGTTCGACACGAAGATCATCCTCGCCGGCGGCGTGGCACCGAGTCATCCCTCAGTTCACGCGCGACAGAGCACTGCACGACCCCATGCGGCGACTCACTCGCACCGACATCTGACCACGCGTCCTTCCGAACCCCGGCCCGGCGCTGTAAGCTGCGGCTTGTAACCCGTGTGAGAGCGGGTGACCACGGATCCAGATAGCCCTTGGGGTTCGTCGATGCGCGCAGGCAATGCTGTTACCAGGCGGCGATTCCTCCGTGGCGCCGCCGCCGCCGCCGTGGCGGCTCCATATGTGCTGTCCTCCACGGCCTGGGGCCGACCGGCGCCGAGCGAACGCATCACACTGGGGATGATCGGCCTGGGCAACATGGGCGGGGGACATCTGCACTCGCTGGTCAACAACCGCGATTTCCAGATCGTCGCCTTGTGCGACGTCCGCCGCTGGAAGCGTGAGGAAGCCCGGCAGAAAGTAGAGCAAGCCTACGCCGCCGAGCAGACGGCGGGCACATTTGAAGGGGTCGCCGAGTACAACGAGTTCGAACGGGTTCTCGAACGCGACGACATCGACGCCGTCCTGATCGCGGTCCCCGACCACTGGCACGCCATCGTCGCGATCGCCGCCTGCCGGGCCGGCAAGGACGTGTACTGCGAGAAGCCGCTCTCGTTGACGATCAGCGAGGCCGGCGAAATGGTTCGAGCGGCCCGCCGCTACGGGCGCGTCTTTCAGACCGGCAGCCAGCAGCGCTCGGCCGCCAACTTCCGCAAGGCCTGCGAGTTGGTACGCAGTGGACGCATCGGCCGCCTGCTTACCGTCAACGTCGGCATCGGCCAGCCGTCACAGGAGAAGTGCCTACCCGCCGAGCCCATCCCCGATGGATTCGACTGGAACCGCTGGCTAGGCCCCACACCCTGGTACCCCCACAACGCCGAACGGTGCAGCGGCGATTACAGCGGCGGCTGGCGTTTGATCCGCGACTACTCCGGCGGCATGATGACCGACTGGGGCGCCCACCACTTCGACATCGCCCAGTGGGCCATGGGAATGGACGGCTCCGGCCCCGTCGAGATCATCCCCCCCAACGTCGCCGAAACAAGAACACTCACCTACAAATACGCCGGCGGCGTCAGCATGTACCACGGCGGCGCCAACGGCATACTGTTCACCGGGACCGACGGCCGGATCGAGGTCAATCGCGGGCACTTCCAAACCTGGCCCGAAGAAATCGGCAACACGCCGCTCGGCCCCGACGACGTGCATCTGTACGAAAGCCCCGGCCATCATCAGGACTGGGTCGATTGCATTCGGAGTCGCCGGCGACCGATCTGCGACGTCGCCATCGGCGCCAGTTCGGCAACCGTGTGCCACCTGGGCAACATCGCCTGGTGGCTGGGACGGACGCTCAAATGGGATCCCAAACGACGTATCATCATCGGCGATGAAGCCGCCGGCCGCTGGCTGGACCGCCCCAAGCGAGCCCCGTGGAGATTGTGATTACGCGCATGAAGCCTCTCGCAACGACTCTTCTATTCGTGCTCCTGCTGGCCGCGACGCCGGCGCCCCTATCGGCCGGCCAGGATGTGGACGAACTCGTTGCGAAGCTCACCACACAACCCGAACCCAGCCACCGCAGCGCCGGAGAGCTGCAACTGGCCTACGCTCGCTTGCTGGATCGGCTGACGCCGGGACTGAGTGCCGATGATCTCGCGCACCGGACCGCGACGCGCCGCACACTGGAAAGCGTCTGTCTCCACGCCGGTCGTCCCGGAGCCGAGCAGGAACGCGAGTGCTTGTGCCTGGCAATCGTCGTGCGGCTGGGGCCGAAAACACCACATGCCGCCCGCGTCTGGTTGCTCGAGCAAATCCGGCACCTTGGCCGGCACGAATCGGTCCCCGCGCTTACGTTGCTCCTGCAGGATCGCAACCCGCAAGTACGCGAACTGGCCCGCCAAGCGCTACAGATCAACCCCGCCCAGGGGGCCGCGATTGCTCTACGCCGGGCATTGGACAAGTCCAAGCTCAACCGTGAACGAGTCGCGATCATCAACGCTATCGGCGCGCGCCGCGATCACGCCGCCGCCGCGCAACTCATCGAGCTGACGGGAAACAAGGATCCAATCCTCGCAACGGCGGCCGTCAGGGCCCTGGGTGACATCGGCACGCCGCCGGCTGTCCAGGCTCTGGAGAGCCTGCACCGCGACGGCCCCGAACCAATGCGTACCACGGCGGCCACGGCACTGGTCCGAATCGCCGACGACCTGCTCGACGCGCGCCAGCGCCGAGCCGCTGTCGACATCTATTCGGCCCTGATTGAGAACAGCGAACCAACTGTCGTGCGCATGGCCGCCTTGCGCGGCTTGGCC
>CAZUCH010000141.1:2918-7739 GCA_964619045.1 uncultured Planctomycetales bacterium
GATTGAGAACAGCGAACCAACTGTCGTGCGCATGGCCGCCTTGCGCGGCTTGGCCGGCGCCCGTCAGATGCAGGCCCTGCCGGTTCTGCTCAGCGTCCTTGCTGATGACGACGCTCCCCACGCACTGCGGGCCGTGGCGGCGCAAGCCACCGAACGCATACCGGGCACTGCGGCGACGTCAACGCTCACCGCCGTGCTGGACTTCCTGTCACCTGTCGGACAAGTGCTCCTGATCGACGTGCTGGCCCGGCGCGGCGACCCCACCGCCCAGCCGGCGTTGCTCAAGATGCTGGACAGCCCGGACACCACGGTGCGCGTGGCCACACTGAATGCCCTGGCAACGACCGGCCAACGCGAGGCCGTGGTCCGGCTGACACAAATCGCGGCCGACGCCCCGGGCGATGAACAAGAGGCGGCGCGCCGCGCCCTGGCGCGGATGCGCGGCCCACGGATTGACCACACCTTGCTCGCACAACTCCCTGATAGCCAGCCGGTGGTGCGCGTGGAGTTGGTGCGAGCGCTGGCCGCACGCCGCTGTCATGACGCCGTCCCCATGCTGCTGGAGCAGGTCCGTGACGAAGACGCACGCGTGCGTATCGCGGCTCTGGAGGCGTTAGGGCAATTGGCGGACCAGTCCACGGCTCCGGCGCTAGTCGGTCTGCTGCTGGCGGCCGAAGCCGGCCGAGTGCGTCAAGCTGCCGAGGACGCCGTAGTCGCAACATGCCTGCGCTCTTCCGACCCCGACCGGAGAACCGCCCCGCTACTGGCGGCCTGGGAAGAGGCCGAGCCCGACGCGCGAGTGACGTTAGTCAGCGTCCTGGGACGCATTGCCGGGCCCGCGGCCCTGGACACAATTCGCGGAGCGCACGCCTCGGGCGACGACAAACTGGTCAATGCCGCCGTCCGTGCCTTGGCCAAGTCCAACGACATCAGCGTCCTGGCCGACCTGCGCGACATCGCCCAGCATAGCGACAAACAAGCCCACCGCGTGCTGGCGCTGCGCGGCTTCGTGCGCTTGCTCGGCCTGCCTAATGAACGCACCCCCGACCAGTCATTCGAGCTGTACGAAGCCGCCCTGGCACTAGCGCGGCGACCCGAGGAACAGCGGCTCGTGCTGGGCGGGCTCGCCGTGGTCGCGTCCCCCGAAGCCCTGGAGACGGCGCGGGAACTACGCGCGACACCCGAGTTACAGCCGGAAGCCGAGCTGGCTATCGTATCGATCGCCCGACTAATCCATCTGCGATACCATCAGCTCGCGGCCGCCGCGGTTGACGCCGTGCTCGACCAGCCGGCCAACGAAACCGTCGCCGAGCAGGCCCGCGAAGCCCGGGAGATTATCCGCGCCGCCGCCGGATGCCTCGTAGACTGGGAAGTTACCGGACCTTACCTCGTCGCCGACCAGAATTGGGAATACGTGTTCGACCACGCCTTCGCGCCCGAACTGCCGGAGACCGAAGTCCAGTGGCAGCCGCTACCCACGACCAGCGTCGAGCGCCCCTGGATCTTTGACCTGGGTCGGTTCGACAAGGGACGCGATCGCTGCTCATATCTTCGGACTGTAATCAACTCGGCAGCCGACCGATCGGCGCGGCTCGAAATCGGCAGCGACGACGGAGTGAAGGCTTGGCTAAACGGAGCGCTCGTGCATGAGAACCGCGCCGCTCGCGGCCACACGCCACTGGAAGACCATGTGGCGATCGAACTCCGCGCCGGCGCCAATACTCTGCTCCTGAAGGTTGTGCAGATCCAAGGCGAGTGGGGATTCTCGGCCGCAATCCGCCCGCCGGAGTAGCCACGAACGGACGGGCGCCACACCGTCGGTTCCCATTCGTCAGTCGCCGCTCTTGGAAAACCGATCGGATTCCTGTATACGGGACGGTTTGGTGCGTGTCCCGGCAAACCCCGAGTGTATGCCGATGTCAGGTGATCCCACATCGCAACCGTCGTTCGACCAAGCCTCGAATGATCCGGCTCAGGCAGCCT
Source organism: uncultured Planctomycetales bacterium (assembly GCA_964619045.1). Lineage (GTDB taxonomy): Bacteria > Planctomycetota > Phycisphaerae > UBA1845 > Fen-1342 > JANQFV01. The sequence goes on from CAZUCH010000141.1 coordinate 4,902, forward strand.
CGGTGCTGGACCGGCTCCCGCTGGCAGCGTGTGTCATCGATCGAGCTGAGCACCGGGTCTGGTCCAACGCCGCCTTGGCCGCTTATCCCGGCAACGTAGCCGACGCAATTCGTCAGGCCTGCGCCGGACTGGCTGACGAGCTCGCCAATAGTCACCAGGCCGGCGTGCGGCGCCGCGCGCTGACAGTCGGTAACGAACATTTCTTCGAGCTGACCGCCGGCCCCTGGCCCAATCCCGTCGACGGTAGCGAGCGCGCCATCGTGCTGGTGTCCGACAACAGCTTGATCACGCGTCTGCGCGAGAAGATCGACGCTATCGACTCGGCCGGTCGCCGACTGATGGAGCTCGACGCTGACGCCAGTGGCCAACTGGAGATTCCCGAGCGCCTGCGCCTGCTCGAGGAAAACGTGCTGCGCTATTGCGCCGACCTACTGAGTTTTGAACACCTCGTCGTGCGCGTACTCGATCCGCACAGCGGGCGGCTCGAAGCCGTGTTGGCCGGCGGCTTGTCCGAGCAAGCCACAAATACCGAGATGTACGCCCGCAAGGAGGGCAGCGGCATCTGCGGCTATGTCGCGGCCACCGGCCAGTCGTTCATTTGCGATGACGTCGCGAGCTGTCGGCACTACCTTCCCGGACTCGAATCGGCAGGATCATCCCTGACCGTCCCATTGCGGCTGGGAGATCGCGTCGTGGGCGTGCTGAACGCCGAGTCGGACCGCCCGGCGGCCTTCTCCGAGGAGGATCGCCAAGTAGCCGAGATCTTCGGCCGCTACATAGCGGCGGCTTTACAGGTGCTCAAGCTGTTGGTTGCCGAGCATAGTGAGGCGGCCGATCAGGTGGCCACGGATGTCCGCGGCGAAGTTGCCGAGCCGCTCAACGACATCGTGGCCGAGGTCACGCGCTTGATGATGGAAGCGGCCTTGCCCCCGGAGGCCCGCCCCCGGCTCGAGAAGATCATCGAACTCGTCGATCAGGTGCATGAAGCCATGCACACCGCCACCGAGTCCCCGACAATTCGCGGCCTATCGACGACCGAGGCGAAGGTGGTTCCGGCCCTGCGGGGCAAGCGCGTGTTGATAGCCGACGACGAGGATATCATCCGCGAGGCAATCGCCGATGTGTTGTCCAGGGCTGGTGCCCGGCCGGTCATGGCGCGCGACGGCACCGAAGCCATAGCCATGATCGATACCCAGCGCTTCGACCTCGTGCTGTCCGACATCAAGATGCCCAACGGGAACGGCTACGAGGTCTTCGCCGCCGTCAAGGCGGTCAATCCGGAGTGCCCGGTCATCCTCATCACGGGCTTCGGCTACGACCCCGAACACTCGATCGTGCGGGCCAGCCACGAAGGCTTGGCGGGAGTACTCTTCAAACCCTTCCAGGTCGAGCAGTTGCTGGAGACGATAAGCAAGGCCGTCGCGCTCGACGCCGGGTAGCGCGCCGCCTCCATCCAACGAGTCCCGTCCCATGAACATCCACCTGCCACGCCCCATCGTCAACGACGTGCATGCCGCCTTGCGCCACGAATGGCTGGTAACCAACGGCGTCGGTGGATTCGCCGCCGGCACCGTCGCCGGCGCGCTGACCCGCCGCTATCACGGACTCCTCTTCGCGCCGCTCGAACCGCCGCTCGAACGCACGCTCCTGGCCGCCAAACTCGACGAGACGGCAATCGTCGGCACGCGCGACCACCAGCTTTACGCCAACGTGTGGGCCGACCACATCGAACAGCCGTCCGCCGATCTAAGTCTGCACTGTTTCGAGCTGATCGCCGGCGTGCCGACCTGGACGTTCGCACTCGGCGACGTGCGGCTCGTCAAACGCATCTGGATGGAATACGGCCGCAACGTCACTTTCATCCGCTACGAGCTGGCTCCGGACTCCCCCGCGCTGACATTGAACTGCCGTCTGCTGGCCAATCACCGTCACTACCACCTCCTGCGCGACGAGAAGTGCGATGATCTCCGCGTCGCCGCTACCGACGCCGCGCTCGTCGTCCACGCTGGCGATGACGCCGTGCCGCTGCACGCAAGCTGCGACACCGACCCCGGCAATCGCGCCGTCTGGCTGTCCGACCACACCTGGTGCCGTGGTTTTCACTTGCCGATCGAGGAAGAACGCGGCTTCGAACACCTGGAAGACCATCTCTCGGTCGGCGTCTGCCGCCTGCAATTGGAACCGGGAACCGCCGCAACCCTGACTCTCGCCGCCGGCTCGGGGCCCGACCTGGACACGGCCGGGGCGCTGGAACGCGTCCAACGGCGCGCCGGACAGTTGCTCGACACCTGGACCGCGCATGTGGCTGACGATTCACGGATTGACACCGCCCCCATCCGCCAACTTGTTCTAGCCGCCGACCAGTTCGTCGTCGCGCTCCCGACCTGCGACCTGCCAGACGGTCACACGATCATCGCCGGCTACCCCTGGTTCACCGCACGGGGACGCGACACCATGATCGCGCTGCCCGGGCTGACGCTCGAAACCGGTCGCGCGGACATCGCCCGCGACATCCTGCGCGCCTGGGCCCCCCACGTCGATCAAGGCATGATTCCGAGTCGCTTTCCCGACAGCGGGGGCCGACCCAAATACAACAGCGCCGACGCCGCACTCTGGTATCTGTGGGCCATCGACCAGTACGTTCGGGCCACCGGCGACATCGCCACGCTCGCCGAGCTATACCCAGTCATGCGCGAGATCATCGACTGCTACCGCCGCGGTACACGCCACAGCATCCGCGCCGGCGATGACGGGCTCGTCCATGCGGGCCAAGGCGACCTCAATCTGACCTGGATTGCAGCCAGGATCGGCTCGCGCGCCGTCTCGCCCCGCATCGGC
>CAZUCH010000142.1:0-7736 GCA_964619045.1 uncultured Planctomycetales bacterium
CCAGCATCCCATTCCGGCACGAATAACCCATCGCGCTTGGGGGCATCCAAGGTCATGTCTTGCTTCGTCCCATCCGGTCGGACCAAATGGAATGTCAACGAACCGGACCGCACCGGTTCCCCCGTCGCCAGCACCGTCAGGTGGGCAAGGAACTCCGCTTGCGCGCCCTTCACGAGATGAGGGTACTCCATGAACAGTTGGACCTTCGGTGTAAACAGTGTCACGCTGATAGGATCGGGGCCTTCGTCTCCGTGGGACACGTGGCCGCCGTCGTCGTGGGCCGCGGCTCCATGGCCGGGATCCTGACCCGCCAACGCCTGATTCTCGGGCCGCCGGTCGCAGCCGGGGCCGGCAACGAGCAACGCCAGAAAAGGCAGAGTAGTTAGTAAGAGATTTCTCATTGTAGCTACCTATAAGAACAAGTCTCAGTTCAGTTCGAAACGACACGATAGACATCCACCCGCGACCGCGCGGCTGCGCGCTCCGGGCTTGGTTACGTTGGGTATCGTGTTATTGAATCAAAGCAGAAGGGCGTGGTTGCGCTGCAGGAGCGCGGTGATCGCGTCGAGTGTTGCCAGATCGGCTCGCGGCATGGCCGGTGGTGGAGGCCCGCCCGTCAGATCGTCGCTTGGCAGCGCCGAGAAGACTGCCACTGCCGCGGACACCGTGAGGCTCAAAGCAAGTGCGGCCGATCCGCTTGACCGCAACGGTCGGATCAGATGCTGCTTGGTCAGAACGAGAATGGGCGAATCGTGGTCGCAGTCGGCGTCACCGGCGGCAGCTTCGGTCTCGTGCGAATCATGGTGCCCCGGCCCCTCGCATGGGTGCTGTCCGGCATGATCATCGCGCCAGGCGTTCAGGTCGGTGTGAGCGAGGCGGTGGAAGTGCTTGGATTCGTCGCGGTGCTCGTGCAATAGCAGCATTCCGGCTTGCCCGGGGGCGACGAGCAACGTCGGCAAAACCAGCGCAAGCGCCGTATATCGCAGGGCTTGCGACTGGAGCACCTTCCGAGTTGTCCGGCCGATCCGTACCACGCGAGTGGTTCCTCTACGGTTCAAAGTCCTCTGATCATAGCGAGTGAGCCATGGCCATTCAACGGCAATAACCGAAGCGACGGACATCAGCGTGACCCGTGGAGGAACCCTCCCGGGGCTCTCCGGCCACGAACCCGTTGAGCCCCACGGTCGCGTGTGCCGGCGGCAGGCCTTCGAGCAGCATGGCCTTCACATCATCCGCCGACTGTAACGTCTTGGTAACGACCACAATGATCGCGGCGTACTTACCCGGTCCGATCGACCACACGTGCGGGTCAGTCACGGTGGTTGCCTCGTCCCCCTCGATCGCCTGCCGCATGGCGTTGCGGATCCGGGGCAACGGCGGTCATGGAGCGACTGGCCCTGTATGCCAGCAGTGAATAGAAAACCGGCAAGACGAGCAGCGTCAATAGCGTCGACGTGATGACGCAGCCGATGACCACGGTCGCCAGCGGCCGCTGAACCTCGGCGCCGACGCCGGTGTTGAGCGCCATCGGTACGAAGCCGAGGCTGGCGACCAGACCGGTCATGAGCACCGGCCGCAGCCGGGTCAGGGCGGCCTCACGGATCGCCTCGTGCAGCGGGCGGCCGCGGTCGAGCAGATCCCGCAAGAATGACACGAACACCATGTCACCCAGAACCGAGACGCCGGACATTGCGACGAAGCCTACGCCGGCGGAAACGCTGAACGGCATGTCGCGCAGGGTGAGGGCAACAATACCGCCGATCGCCGATAGCGGAAGCGTCATGAAGATCCGAAACACGTCAGCCATCCGATTGTACGTCAGGTACAGCAGGATGAAGATCAGCGCCAGCGCGACCGGCACGACGATCATTAATCGCCGACTCGCCTGTTCGAGATGCTCAAACTGTCCACCGTATCGCAGGTAGTAGCCGGGCGGTAACGTGATTTCCTCAGCTATGCGTTCGCGCGCCTCGGCGACGAGGCTGGCGATGTCACGCCCACGGGCATTGCATTGCACAATCAGGCGACGCTTGCTCCACTCGCGGTTGATTGTCGAAGGTCCCTCGACGAGCTCAATGTCGGCCAGCCTCGATAGTGGTAAGCGCTGTCCAGACGCCGTGGGAATCAGAAGCTGGGCGACGCGTTCGGGATCGGTGCGATACTCGTCGGACAATCGCACGGTCAGCGGAAACCGTATCTGCCCCTGACGGATCTCGCCCACTTGGACGTTTCCGATTGCAGCCACGAACTCCAGAACGTCCGCGGCGGGCACACCATAGCGGGCGAGTTGGTCCTGGCGAACTCTGACTTCGAGCAGCGGCTGGCCCGTCACCTGCTCGACGGTCACGTCGGCCGCGCCGGAGATCTGCTTGAGCACGTTGGCGATCTCGTCACCCAGCCGCCGCAGCATCTCGAAGTCGTCACCGAAGACCTTCACACCGAGGTCGCTACGGATGCCGGCGACCATCTCATTCACACGCATCTCGATCGGCTGGGTGAAAATCGTGCGCATGGCGGGCATGCCGGCCAGCGAAGCCTCCATCATCTCGACCAACTCGCCTTGGGTCGTTGCCCGATTCCACCGGGCCCGCGGTGTCAGCGTGATGAAAATGTCGCTCAGCTCGATGCCCATCGGGTCAGTCGCGACCTCCGCCGTGCCGGTCCGCGTCCAGACGTGCTGAATCTCGTCGGGAAACTGCTCGAGCAGCAGCTTTTCGATCTGCGTGCCGTAACGTACCGACTCCTCGACCGAGACGCCGGCGAGGCGAACGGTGTTGATCACGATGGCTTCCTCAGACAGCCGGGGAATGAACACGGCTCCGAGCCGCGTGCCCAGCCAGACGCCGCCGATCATCGCGACGACTACAAGGGCAAGGACCGGGAGCCGCCAGCGCAGTACGAAGTCGAGGATTGGCGCGTACATGTGCTTCAAGATCCGAATGATCCAGAGTTCGCGCTCTCGCGGCTTCTTTGGCAGCAGCAGGCTGGCCAGAACGGGCATCAGCGTCAGTGAAAGGACCAGCGAGCCGACCAGCGCGAAGATGACGGTCAACGCCATTGGACGGAACATCTTCCCTTCAATGCCCTCGAGCGTGAGGATCGGCAGGTAGACGATCATGATAATCAGCTCGCCGAACATCGTCGGTTTGCGCACCTCGATCGCGGCCTCGCGTACGACGTCCAGACGCGACCGGCCGGCGCTGTTGTGCGACAAGTGCCGCATGCTGTTTTCAATCTGGATCACGGAGCTGTCTACGATCAAGCCGAAGTCGATTGCGCCCAGGCTCATCAGGCTGCCGGCGATTCCCGCTTGCAGCATCGCGTTGGCCGCAAAGAGCATGGACAGCGGGATCGCAGAAGCGACGATCAGCCCGGCCCGCAGATTGCCGAGGAAGATGAACAAGACTGCGATGACGAGCAGCGCGCCGATCAGCAGATTCTCCTCCACAGTCTGGATAACGTGGTCGACCAGCTCCGTGCGGTCGTAAACCGTTGTGATTTCCACGTCTTCGGGCAGTGACGGCAGGATCTGCGACATGCGGTCCTTCATGCGTTGGGTTATCTCGCGTGTGTTTTCGCCCATAAGCATGAATCCGAGACCGAGGACCGTCTCGCCCTGTCCGTTGTAGGTGACCGCGCCGCGACGGATTTCATGGCCGTCGATAACCTGGCCCACATCGCGGACATACACTGGCACCCCGTCTTCGGCGGTAATGACGACGCTGCCGACCTCGTCCAGCGTCTCCAGTAAGCCGACACCCTGGACAAGCAGCAGCTCCCCCGACCGGGTGATACTGCCGCCGCCGACATTCATGTTGTTTCGGCGCAGCGCCTCAAGCACGCCAAAGAGCGTAAGGTCATACTTGAGCAGCTTTCGCGGATCGACGACCACTTGGTATTGCCGATCGAGGCCACCCCAGGTGTTCACTTCTGCTACGCCAGATACGGTTCGCAACTGCGGCTTGATGATCCAGTCCTGGATGGTGCGCAGTTCGGCCAGGCTGCGTATCTGGCTGGTGAGGATATAGTGGAAAACCTCGCCCAGGCCGGTCGCAACCGGCCCCATCGTTGGTCGTGGCAACCCCTCCGGCAAATTAATCGTGCCCAGCCGCTCCATCACGAGTTGGCGCGCGAAGTAGATATCCGTGCCGTCCTCGAAAATGACCGTGACCTGCGAAAGGCCGAATTTGGACAGCGAGCGGACTTCCTTGAGGTCGGGTAGGCCGCTGATCGCCTGTTCTACGGGAAACGTGATCTGCTGTTCGATCTCCAGCGGGCTCAGCGCCGGGGCGACAGTGTTTATCTGCACCTGCACGGGTGTCGTGTCCGGAAAGGCGTCGATCGGCAAGTGAACGACCGAGTAACCCCCTGTGATGATGACAATGACCGTCAACGCCAGGACGATGAATCGGTGGCGCAACGACCAGTTTATAATCCAGTTCAACATTGCCGGTTACCTCCCCGGATCCACTTCGCAGCAGCCTGCACCGATGTTGCCCTTGAGGATCTCAGTCTTCATCAGGAAGCTGCCGGTGGTTGCGACAAGCTCACCCTCCTCCAGACCCTTAAGCACCTCCACGTAGCCGCTAGCGCTGGCGCCCAACGTGACCTTGCGTGGCGCGAAGACGGCCTCGCCCTCGCGCACGAAGACGAGTTGGCAGCAACCGTCAGTCTGCACCGCTTCGGACGGCACGCTCAGAACATTGCTGTCGTCGCGTACGATCAGGCGGGCCTGGCCAAACATCTTCGCACGCAGCAGCCCGTCGTCATTCGGCAGGTCGGCCCGCACGCGAATAGTGCGCGTGCGGTCATTGACTTGGCTGCTGATCCAGTTCACACGTCCCTCGAAACTGACGCCAGGTAAACCGTCCACCGTGAACAGGACCGGAGCGCCTTCACGCAGCAACAACAGGTCTCGTGCGTAGACGTCGGCCAGCAGCCACATCGTGGTGTTGTCTGCGACAACAAAGAGCACGTCCGCAGCGTCGACCGCTTCTCCAGCCGACACGTGACGTTCCACCACGCGCCCGGAGACCGGGCTCCGCAGCTCGTTCCGCCAAAGCTGCGTGTCCGGTTCGGAACCGACCGCTACCACTTGTTCGTCGTCCAGTCCCAGGAGGTGAAGTCGTCGCTCGGCCGCCTCAAGGGCCGCACGGGCCACCGTCAGCGCACGCTCGGCCACCAGCTTGTCCCGCTCACTGTTGAAAGCGATCTCCTCTCGGCTCGCGAGGAAATCGGCCTCCGCGGCGGCCAGCGCGCTTTGTGCGGTCTCGAAGTCGCGCTCGCTGTTGATCTTCTTGTCGAACAGCTGCGCTTCGCGCGCTGCTTCAGCCCGTGAAAGCTGAAGAGCGGCGTGCGCGCGCAACAACCGCGCCTTCGCTTCGCCAATCGGCACACCCTCCAGACGCCGGCGAATCTCCTCGAGGCGAGCCTCGCTTGTTGCGGCCTGCAGCATGCGCTGCACGCCCTCGAATATCGTCAGAACACGCTTATGATCGGCCTCAGCAAGCAGGTAGTTCTGCCTTCGCTCAATGTACTGGCTCTTCGCCTCGCCCAACACGGAGCTGTCGATCACCGCGAGCAGGTCCCCGGTTGTCACCGCATCCCCGATTCGGGCTGCGACCTCGCGAACGACTCCCGCACCACGCGGCGCAACGCGCGTAACGCGCGTGGCGTCGAACTCGACTTCCGCCGGCACGTCGATCGTGGCCGAAATCCGCCGCGGCTGTACTGGTTCGGTCCGGATGCCGGCCTTCTTTGCCACGGATGCGTCGAGGAAGCGCACGCGCAGCGTGTCCACCTGGCAAAGCGGATCGCTACTCGCCGTGAGCAACCGCGGGACGCGCTCGAGCTTCAAGTCGCCGGCTGTCGATTCGGCGCTTGGCCCCGACTGCGGGCGCAGAGCCGCCCACCTCTCTCGCACTTCTGGATTACAGAGCGTGCATTGCGATTCTGGCAGGCCATGTTCGCCGCACCAGTCGCCAGCCTGCTTGAATTTCGAAATGAGCGAATCATCGCAGCGCGTGCAAACCGATTCAGGGACCCCATGGCCTGCGCACCAGCCCTTGGACATTTCAACCGGGACCGGACTCGTTTGGGGTCCAAGATCTGGTGGAGCGATGGCCGCCCGCCCGTCCGGCCTCGCATCCTGGTTGGATGGATCAAGCGCTGCCCACCTGGCGGCAACGCCGGGATTGCACAGCTCGCATTGCGACTCCGGCAGGCCGTGCTCGGAGCACCAGTCACCGCCCTCCTTGAACTGCGGGATGAGGCTGGCGTTGCACCGCGTGCAGACCGATTCGGGCACGCCGTGCCCGCCGCACCAACCCTCGGACATATCGACCGGAACTGGGCTGGTCTCCGGCCCCGGGTCGCCTGACGCGGCGACGACGTTTGGCGCACCGCGCGCCGAGCCGATCTCCGTCCCTGGTTCGTCACAGCCAGCTGTCGAGATGATGAAGAATAACGCGACAAAAGCGCTCGCGACTTGTGGTGATCTGACAGAGTTCATCTAGCATTTCCTTCCTGCAAGACGATTCGAAGCGTCGTAAGAGGTTCAGCCAACATCCTCAAGGGCACGGCGCCGGGGACATCGCAAGTGCGTCCCGACACCTCAGAAGCGGGGTGTTAGCGGATGTTGCACGCGATGCCTTCGCAGTGCGGTGCGGGCGCGCACGCGTCAAGCGGGCGCATATCGGCTTCGAATCAAATCAGAAGCGGAAAGTCGCTCGGCGGCCGGGGGAGGCGTGGCGAGTCGGCTGTGCCCAGCAGCAGGTGTCCCGTGGGCTCGTCGGTGGAGTGGCTGCTACTGCCGAACGCAGCGGGTAGGCCTGCCAGCAGCTTGGCCTGCAAAGGCCTCGCGCGCTCTCCGGAGTCATGCGGCTTCACGACCGCGCTGCAGAAGTCCGCGCAGCTGCCGCAGTCTCGCTCAGCGGGAGACGCCGGTGCCTCGTCTGGTCGCGGGCAGCCGTGGTCACAGTTGCCGGGTGCGCACGCCTCAGCCCTTTCGGGAACAGATCGCTGAGATGCATCGATGGCGCAGCACGCGGTCAGCGCACCAATTCGGCATAGCTGAGGAGCGATGGCTGTGGCCCAGACGGCCGCAAGTGTCAGTACGAACTGCATCAATAGGATGTTAGGTTGCGTTTCCCAGGGGTCAAGGCCCCGCCACTCCGGGCGGCCCGCGGGGCCCGCGATAGCGCGCCAGTTCGTCCCGAAGTTAAAGCCAGGGCGGACGGGAGTTGGTCACTGAGTTGGTCAGTCGTCACTTGGTGGTGACTAGTTATCGAGTTGTCAGTGACTTGCTACCCACCTGTAAACCTCGTTTGTGGCCGAAAAAGCGGTGTAACTACTTGGGGGAGCAGGGCTTGCGCGCCGAACACCGAATTCACAAGCTGACTTTCGTCCGCACGAGCGCCGGGGAAGTAGACCCCTGTCGCATGAGACTTGCGTCAACGATGTCCAGCCTGGTCGGCTGGCCGTCATGCGTTTCTGATTAGAGGCAAAGCTCTTTCGAGCAAGCGGTTACATGGACCTCGTTCTCGTCGAGAAGGTGGTAGATACCACTTCGATCCGCGACGCTTTGCGATGGGGAGCCTATCCGGGCAGCGCAGGGGCGGCGCCCAGTACGGGGTACAGCGGCCACAGGGAGGGGGGGTACATTTCCCCCGTCCCAACCGTTCTTGACGGCCTGAGCATCACCGGTGACGAATCGCCCACAGCCAAATCTCATGGAC
>CAZUCH010000143.1:0-7707 GCA_964619045.1 uncultured Planctomycetales bacterium
AAATTGGACGAACCTGGCACTTCACACCGGTTGCCAATCTGGAGAAGAAACTGGCGGACGTTGACTAGAAGCCTATCAGTGATACCCGGCATCGACATCCGTTTGACGGCTGAACTCGGTCTTGCGACACTCGTAGCCTAGAATGGAGAATCATGCGATGAGCGCAAGAGGATTGACGTGGGTTGGCGGTCTGCTCCTCCTTTTGGGCGGTTGCCACACGCCGCGGGCGAACGTCCCCAACTGGCACGCGGATTACGCCGGCGCGATCGCGGTCCCGCCCATAGTGTTCCACTACGATCACGGCGTGCTCGCCGGTAGCTACCCCGATGGCGTAGAGACAATCTCGGTCCGGTTCGAGGATGTCTGCGCCCAACTCGGGCATGTATGCCTGTGCGGCGCCGGCGGTTTTCAGATCGCCGGCAAGGCCGTTGAGACCCTCCGCCTCGACGCCCCGCTCGAACGCGGAGATTTCGTCCTGATCAGCGGTCGGGATCACACCGTAAACGACGTAATCGCGTTCGTGCTCGGCTGCGTCCGCCGCGCTGCCCCCGACCAGAGCCGGCTTTTCATCGACGATTCGATCACAGCGCCCCGGCGCGAATACCACTACTACATTGCCTATCCCCCAGCCCGGAAGGCTGTCCACGTCGTCTACCGCAAGCACTTGCTCATCGGCCACGACGAGATGGATGAGCTGTGGAAGATCGAACTGGCCTTTGAGAGCGACCCGGCTTCGGTGAGCGACGCTGACATGGCCCGTTATCGCCAGGCAATGCGAAAAATGGTCCACGACGTGCTCTTCAACCGAGTACCCGGGCTCATCACCGTCAAGTCGGTGTCGTACGAAGCATTCCAGGCCCGTCTCGACGCCGTCCGACGCTAGCCCCCGCCCGCCAGCCGTGCAGATACGTCCCGGACACACCCTATCGTGGTGGACTTCCCCGTTTCCACGCGCCAAGGACAAGTGGAGTGCCCCCCTTCTTCCTCTCCGCCTCTGCGGCGGCGACCTAACCCTCTCTCACCATCTCCAGGCAGTCCTCCATGCACACCTTGAGATCCTCAACTACATCCGACCATCGGCGCCTGTCGGCCTCCTTGATCATCTCGAAGAAGAACTCCTCCACGTATTTTTCGTCATCGAAGCTCGCTGCCTGTCCCCGGCCGCGCCGGCCGACCCTGCCGATGTCGTAGGCCATGTCGAAGGCTCGGGTATGCGCTTGGCCCGCCATCTGTTCCAGTTCCGAAGCGTGGCCCTCGTACGAAGGCATGTCAACAACCCAACTCATGACCGCGTCATGCGTCCCTTCCGAGACATCGCTCCGGTCCTGCGTCCTCGTGTAGTACACGATGCCCAAAACCCCGATCGCCAAGGCGATTCCACCCAACTTGCGCCCGTCCATACTTCCGCTCCCTGTAAGATAGCCAGAAACCGCCTCTCCCTACCTGGATTGGCATGCCTCAGAATAGCATATCACCCGGTAATTCGCGAGCGAGTGCAGTCTTCGCCGTCCCGAGCGGCGACCCGGCACCAGACCCGGCCATTGACGCGGGATTGCCGCCGGGATACGTTTCTACTGGTGTAATGTGACATTGGAGCCGCCCGCCCCTTGTACCCACTCCGCGAGCCGCTTCAGCAACAGGCGCGGAACGACGGCGACGCGGGGTACGCAGCCGCGGCCCGCCCAGAACCATCGGAAGTGGTACCAGCTATGCCAAAAGCCAAGACCTGCATCGCCGCCTGCCTGCTGCCAGTTGTACTGCTGGCCTGTTCCTGCGGCGAGTCGCAGGAACCACCCACGGGGCTCGACAAGACCATCGGTGGCGTCAAGGCAGGCACGCCGCTCGCCCAGGCCGCGGCCGACCTCGGCATTCTCGCCGACCCAACGACCTATCAGCCCGCGCAACCCCCCAGTGGAAGTGCGGCGGCCGGCGACGCCGTGTCCGACATCGACGCGACCGCCGAGACCAGCCCGGGAGCTTCCGCGAACGTCGCCGTCGAGTTCCTCGCCGGCAGCATCAGCGATGGAGAGCTGGTTGACGCCCTGCGCGTCTTCAACCCCGAGCATGTCGCCGCCCTGGGCGATGAGCAGCTCGACGCTCTCTACGCCACGTTCGAGGCGCTGTACGAAACGCTGCTGCCCGAACTCGAGGACAAATTCGGCGCGGATTACGCCAGTAGCCTGCGAGCCGAGTTGCGTGGCGAGCTGAAATGCGAGATCGTCGATCCTGAGAACGCCCAGGTTGCGCCCAATCCCGCCGCCCTGTTGTTCGGCCCCGTCAAGGAGCTGCCCTACCTGGCCGTTGTTCATCGGGACGGCCAGTGGCTATTCCAGCTCGACGTCGCGCTCACCGAAGACGACGCCGAGGCCATCGTGGCCTATCACAACAAGCTCCAGGAGGAGCTCGAGAAGGTAATCAACTGGCTCTACGACACCGAGGACGTGACCGCTGAACGCGCGTCCGAACTGGTACGCGCCGCCCTGGCCGGCGACACGGTCGATGTGGGTGCAACCGGAGCCGAGGAGCCCGAGTCGGCCGACACGACCACCGACGAGCCGGACGAGAACAATGCGAACGAAGAAGCGCCCGACGAACCCGACTCCGAGCAACCCGATGCCGACGGCGAGGAAGACGCCGCTTGATCGCGACCGCGTGTAACTCAGCGGTTCCGCGCGGCATCAGTTGAGAGGTGCGATGTGGCCCACTTGGCGCGTAAGCAGCGAAGCTTCTTGATCAAGGCGATAGCGTCCGAGGAGTTCCTCCAGCGCGTGCTCGGCGAAATCGCGCGGCTCCACGAGGTCGTATTTCACGCCGACAAGAAGGCGGATTGGGATCTCGTAGTCAGCTCGGCCGAGCAGATCCTGGTGTCCGAAATCGTGCTGCGTCACGACGGACAACCGCTGGGCGTCTTCTACGCACTGCGGGCGATCGAGGACGGCGGCCAATCGTGGGACGCCGCCATCGGGAAGCTTGCCGCCGCTATCCACTCGTACTTCACCACGCCGCTGGGGATTGTCATGCGGCAGAACCTGTTCGGCAAGGATGCCGTCTTCATCTCGCCGGACGCACACACGTGGACGGCCCAGACGAAAGGGCAACGCGACTCCAACGAGCCGCCAACGTCATGAGCAACGACCAACCCTCCAAGCGACGACGAATCTCCGATCTGCAAGCCGGCGAGCACGTGGAGGACCAGATTTACCGCGTCGCTCAGAAAGACCTGCGTACGACAACGAACGGCAGCCTCTACATCCATGTCGTCATTGCCGACGGCACGGGCCAGATGCTTGCCCGCATGTGGCAGGCCTCGCGCGAGATTTACGACTCGATACCATCGGGCGGCCTGCTGTCTTTCCGTGGGCGTGTGGAGCGCTACAAGGGCAATCCCCAGTTCATCATCGATGGCCTGCGCGCCGTGCCGCCCGGAAGCTGCGACCCGAGCGATTTCCTCCCGGCCACCAAGCACGACGTCGATGTACTCTGGAACGAGGTCAAGGATCGCCTGCGCGGCATCCAGAACAGCGATCTGCTGGCTCTGATCGGCAAGTTTGTAAGCGACGAGGAATTCGCCGCACTGTTCAAACGCGCGCCGGCCGCCGTGCAGATGCACCACGCCTACGCCGGCGGATTGGTCGAACACACGCGCAACCTGCTGCGACTGGCCGACGCAATCTGCCCGCTGTACCCGTACGTCAGCCACGATCTGGTGTTGGCGGCGGTCTTTCTGCACGACGCCGGCAAGGTCTGGGAATTGGCTTACGAGACCAACTTCGAGTACACCAGCGAGGGGCAGCTTCTCGGACACATAGTCCAGTGCGTGCTGTCGATGCACGACAAGTGCCGCGAAATCGAGCGCGAGAGCGGCACGCAGTTCCCGCACGACATCGAGATGGCCCTCAAGCACCTGATCCTCGCTCACCACGGCAAGTACGAGTTCGGCAGCCCGCGCCTGCCGGCGATGCCCGAGGCTTTCATCGTCCACTACCTCGACAATCTGGACGCCAAGCTGGCGATGACTTTCGAGGCCATCGAGGACGACCCCGACAAGGACAGCGACTGGACCAGTTATATCCGAGCCATAGAAACCCGCGTCTTCAAACCCGACGTTATGGGCACCCGCCAACCGGAGCAGTAGCGGCGTTCGCCTTCATGCGTAGCGGCCGACCTCCGAGTCGGCCGTTGTCCGGAGAGCATGCCCACCTTGTGGGCCGACGTCCGACAGGGGCGTCGGACGCTACAAGAAAACGAGAAATGCTCTAGCGGCGACTACTTCGCGACTAGGTCAATCAGCCTGAACTGTTCGACATCGACTAGCCCCTGGTCGGTGATTTTCAGGGCGCCGATTACCGACAGGCTCAAAAACGACAGTGCCATGAACGGCCGGCGGAGCTTGACGTCCAGCTTCCGGGCCGCCTCGTGGATCACCTCGAGCTGGCCCTTCAACGTCAGCGCGTCCACCTCGCTCATCAGGCCCGCGATCGGCAACGGCACGTCCGCCAACACCTTGCCGTTGCGCACCACGCAGAAGCCGCCGCGGGATTTCACCAGATGGACGGCGGCCGTGTACATGTCGTGATCGTTGGTCCCCGCGATGATCAGGTTGTGTGAGTCGTGCGCCACCGACGAGGCCAGCGCTCCGGCCGACAGCCCGAGCCCGCGCACAAACCCCAGCCCGATGTTGCCGCTGGCCAAGTGCCGCTCGACAACGGCGATCTTGCACAAATCACGCTGCGGGTCGGCGTGCAACTGGCCGCCGGTGACGCGGACGCGCTCGATCGAGCGGCCCGTGTCGATGCGTCCTTCCAGAACCTCGATGACATGCACCTCGCACTCCCCGTCGCGGGGGGCATCGATGGCGAATTGCTCGGGTTCGAGCCAGTGGACGTTGATGGCGCTTCGCAGAATGTGCCGCTTGCGCTTGCTGATGTCGCGATCAATCGCCAAGCCGCCCTCGGCGGCGATGCTCCCGTGCTGATACACCCGGTTGACGCGACACTCCTTCAGGTCGTCGAGGATTGTCAGGCAAGCCAGCTTCCCGGGCGCGACCGCCCCGAGGTCGGCAAGGTGGAAGTAGCGGGCCGGGCTGAGCGTCGCCAGCCGGATCGCGTAGATCGGATCCAGCCCGCTGGCGATCGCGCGGCGGATCATGTGATCGATGTGCCCCTCGGTGAGCAGATCCTCGACATCCCTGTCATCGGTCACGAACATGAAACGATCGAGCGTATCGGGCGTGACGGCGGGCAGCAGCGCGTCGAGGTTCTTGGCCTGGCTGCCCTCGCGGATCATGATGTGCATACCCAGCCGCAGCTTCTCACGAGCTTCCTCGGCGGTCGTGCATTCATGGTCGGAGCCGATGCCGACGGCCACGTAGGCACACAGGTCGCGGCCCGTGAGGCCGGGCGCGTGGCCGTCGATGGGGCGCTCGCCGGCGATGATGAGCTTGTCGAGGCACTCGCGGTCGCCGGCCACCACGCTGGGGTAGTTCATCATCTCGGCCAGCCCGAGCACCCAGGGGTCGCTCATCAGCGGCACAAGATCGATCGCGGACAGGTCGGCCCCGCTGCTCTCGAACTGGGAAGCAGGGACGCTGGAGCTGGCCATCACGTAGACCAGGATCGGGCAGTACTTGCTGGACGAAAGCATGAAACGCATGCCCTCATTGCCCATCACGTTGGTGATCTCGTGTGGGTCGGTCACGACCGCCGACGTGCCGCACGTGGCCACCAGCTTGGCATACTCGGGCACACTCAGCAGCGAGGACTCGATATGTACATGCCCGTCGATGAACCCGGGGCAGATGTACCGGCCTTCCAGATCGACCGTCTCGCGACCGTCGTACGAGCCGATGCCGACGATGCGATCGCCGGCGATGGCCACGTCAGCCTCGTGAATCTCGCACGATAGAACGTTGACGATCCGTCCGCCCTTGAGCACGAGATCGGCCGGTTGGCGGCCGGTGGCAATGTCAACTCTGGTCTTCAGGTCCATGGTCGTCTCCAGAAGTCACAGCGTCCGGCGTGGGCAGTGCCTGGGCCGATCGCTGGGTGCGCCAAGCCGCGAGCGCGAATAGCAGTGTCGCCGACGCGTATCCCACGGCCAGCGGGAAGGCGCGGTCTGAAAACACTGCAGCGCTGGCGGCCGTGGTCGTTGTCGGTTGCGAGGTAGTCTCGACAGCCGCGACGGGCTTGGGCTGCCAGATGAAGAACTCGCGGATGTCGTTGCCGTCCACACGATATGAGTGTAGCAGGCCGATGAGCGTAAGGACCGCCGCCGCCCCGCACCAGATGGCGGCGACGCGGTATTTCTTGTCGATGAACGCCACTCCGATGGCGGCCAAGATGAGGGATGAGATCATCCAGCCGGCGTTTGCCCCGAAGAGCGCCAGGATCCCCGGCAAGGTGGGCACACCCGACGACGGCCCGGCTCCGGCCACCATTTCCGCAATGGTCAGTGTGGCGTGCGCATCCATCATAAACAGCTTCAGGTTGATCGCCACGAAGGCCGCCAGTGGCGGGAACAGTGCGATGGCGACGGCGGGCGCGTGGCGGCGTGGCGTGGCCTGGAAGGCCTGGGCGGTCATGATGATGCCGATGTACATGACAATCGCGGCCCCGGCTTCGATCGGGATCAGCTTGCCGAGCAACTCGCCGCAGCCGAAGAGGAACAGGAGCGTGAAGAATAGCCCGTTGACGATCGAGTAGCCGGCCCGAGCCCCCATCGACTTCCAGGCCGGGTGACCGATGTAGATCGTGGTGGGAAAACACGAGCCAAAGAGGCCGGCGGCGATCGTACCGAGGCCATTAACCGCCAGTGAGGGGGCCGTGGGGTACTTGTCGCCGGCTGCCTCGGCGGACTCGATGTTCTGAAGCGAGCCGAGCACGTTGATGATGCCCATCGGGATTGAGACGGTCAGGAAGGGGATACACAGTTCAGGCCGCGTAAGCACGGACATGATCTCGGGGCCGCAGAAGATTGGGGGCATCCAGCGAACGTTGTCGAGCGAGGCCCGCAGCGCGTCGCCTGACATTGTCACACCGCCGAACGAATCCCAGCCCACGGCGGTCGTGCCCCATGCGATGGCTGTGCCGACGCCGACTAGCACAAGCCCGCCGGGCAGGCCGAGCGGGAACCGGTAGCGGCCGAAGTACGCCAGAAGCAGGATTGCCAGCGGCAACAGCCCGACGAGGGGCTTGGTGTAGATGCGGAAGGCGAAATCAGAGGCGATGAACGCGATTGAAAGGCCGGCCAGCACGCCCAGTAGTGCGGCGCGGGGGGTAACGCGGCGAAGCTGCTCGGCCACAAAGGCGCCGAAGAACTCGATGACGCCGCTGACCAGACAGGCCATCATGCCGGCCTTCCACGCCAGGTCGGCGGCGGCCATGTCACCCAGTTCGGCCTTGAAGCCGTGGTAGACCGGAGCCATGACGAACAGGACGAAGGCGAAGACCGACGGCGTATTGATGCCGTAGGGCAAGGCGGTGGTGTTGGGTTGGCGGTACTTGCGCGCGAGGTAGTGCGCCTGGAGGCCGTAGAAGAGGTTTCCGATCAGCAAGCTGACGGCCACGCCGGGGAGGATGCGTGTGGTGACGACGCTGCCGGGGATGCCGCAGACCAGCGCGCACAGGACAATGATGGTCAGCACCTGGACGAGATTATCGACCATAAGGCCGAAGAACCCGTCCAGGTCACCGCGGACCCACGGGGGGT
>CAZUCH010000144.1:0-7693 GCA_964619045.1 uncultured Planctomycetales bacterium
CGTCAGGGCGTGAGCCGGCGTGCACGCTCGAAGACCGCGTCCAGCATTTCTTCCGTTAGCCGCCCAGTGAAGGTGTTTTGCTGGCTGGGATGATACGAGCCGAGCAAGACTCGGCCGGCGGGCAGCTCCAGTTCGGCACCGTGCCCGAATTTACCGGGCCGCACGCCCAATTGCCGAGCCGTGGCGGTCCACGCCAAGTGTCCCAGCGCCAGCGCCACGCGCCACGGCGTATGTTCCAGCGTGTCTTGCAGATAACCTGCGCAGCTAGCGACTTCCTCCGTTGTTGGCTTGTTCGCCGGCGGCGCACAATGACACACGGCGGTTATCAGGCAATCGGTCAGCTGTTGGCCGTCGCCAACGTGTGTGGAAGTCGCCTGGCTGGCATACCCGGCCTTGTGCAAGGCTCGAAACAGCCAGTCGCCGCTGCGGTCGCCGGTGAACATGCGCCCGGTACGATTGGCGCCGTGCGCACCGGGCGCTAGTCCGACGATTAGCAAGCGGGCGTTGGGATCGCCGAAGTCCGGCACCGGTCGTCCGTGATAGTCGTGATCGCGATAGGCCGCCCGCTTGACTCTGGCGATCTCCCCGCAATGTTCACGCAGTCGCGGGCATCGCTCGCATGACACGATCCGCTGGTTGTGGCGTTCGAGCCGCCGGTCGGCGGTGTTGTTGTCGCGGTTCATGCTGTTTGATCCAACTGTCTGAGTACATGCGTCGCCAATGACGAGCGATCATGATATCCTGAGTCGGGCCGCGAATCGCGGTCGGTGCATATGTGTCGCGTGTAGTGCTCCGTCCCGGCGATTCTGTGGGGTCGCTGGGTGCCACTGCTCTTGAGCAGTGCCATGCCGACCCCAGTGTTGGAACGCACTGCTCAAGAGCAGTGGCACACGACAAAGTCCCCAGGACAGAGTACCAGCAGGAGGCTCGCAAGATGACAACAGCAGCATTCAACGTCCGCCCGGCCGAGCCGAGGGACGCCGGCTGGATCCGCGAGTTTCTCGTGGAACACTGGAGCGCGACGCAGGTAGTCTCACGTGGTCGGGCCCACGACGCCGACCGTTTGCCGGCATTCGTCGCCGAGGATTCCAGCGGTCCACTGGGGCTGGCGACCTACCATTGCGAGGCGGGCGAGTGCGAGCTGGTTTCGCTGGACAGCATCGCCGAGAACAGAGGCATCGGTTCGGCATTGGTTTCCGCCGTGGAGCGTGCCGCGCGTCAGGCCGGCTGCAAGCGGCTGTGGCTCATCACGACGAACGACAACTTGCGAGCATTGCGTTTCTATCAGAAGCGTGGTTTGGTTCTCGCCGCGTTGTACCGCAATGCGCTGGACGCCTCACGCCGCCTGAAGCCATCGATTCCGCTCATCGGCATGGACGGCATCCCGCTGCGTGACGAAATCGAGTTCGAGCTACTCCTGACAGTCCGCCGCTGAAGTCGAATTCTGTTCAATGAGACGCAACGGCCGACCTCCGAGTTGGCCGCGGAGTATGATGTGGGCACACGTATGCCCCTTGACCGAAGGAGAATCGTCGTGACGTATGATCCGGTTTTTCCCGACAAGAGTGCTATGCCGACCGGCGCCGATTTGACCCGTGTGCTCGGGCGGAAGAAGGGGCATTGGGACAAACTTACGGCCGCCGCCATGGCCGCGGCGCCAGACGCTACGCCCGAGTGGAAGTACTACACAAAGAAGTCCGGATGGACCTTCCTGCTGCGCGGCAAACGCCGCAACGTGCTCTACATGCGACCGATCGAGAAGGGACGCTTCGTCGCCGCCTTCGTGTTCGGCGAAAAGGCCGTGCAGGCGGCGGAACAGGCCGATCTGCCGACCGAAGTGATCGAGATGATCCGGCAATCGCCGAAATACCCGGAAGGACGCGCCGTGCGTCTCGAAGTAGGCGTTGCGGCGGACGTGAAAATCGCCCAAAAGCTGCTGGCCATCAAACTGGCGAACTGAAACCGCGCTGCATAGCCCCGGTCACCTTGCCGCCGCAGTGGTCCGCGCCGTTCGGGACGCATGACGCGTTCGCGCGGCCCGCTTTGAACAGCCGGGGGATTGCTGGTAGACTTCGATACTCGTGATTCGTGGTGTCGCTGCCGAGTGTTGGGGGCGGCGGCGACCCGCCGATAGTAGGCGCACGCCCACTCGGGGCGTGGTTTTGCACGGAAGATAGCGATTGACAACTGGCAGGTCCGATAAACCGGGTTCAAGCGGTGACGCCTCACGTTCGGCGTGCGGCCGGTCGGCGCGGAAGGCCGCGCTGTGGGCAATCACCCTCGGCCTGCTGCTGCCGACAGTCGGCTGTGTCGTGCCGCAGCCGCGTGGCGACGGCAAACTCGAACTCCTCGTCGAGCCCAGCACCGGCCGCTCGTACTATCTCTATCTGCCCAAGGAATACGTCGAGGCCGACGAAGCCGGACGGGCCGCCGGCCGGTGGCCGCTGGTGGTCACGTTTCACGGGATGAAGCCCTTCGACATCGCCTACTATCAGGCCCGTGAGTGGCAGCAGGAGGCCGACCGCTACGGCTACGTCGTAGTCGCCCCGGCGCTCAAGACCTTCGTCTCGCTCGTCGGTCAGTTCCCCCTGAGAACGATCAACGCCGCTTTCAGGTCAGACGAAGCCGCCACACTGGCGATTCTCGAC
Organism: uncultured Planctomycetales bacterium; assembly: GCA_964619045.1. Classification (GTDB taxonomy): domain Bacteria; phylum Planctomycetota; class Phycisphaerae; order UBA1845; family Fen-1342; genus JANQFV01. The sequence goes on from CAZUCH010000144.1 coordinate 2,649, forward strand.
CACGTCTTGGCCCACACACACGCCGAAGCCAAGAACGTCCTATCGACCAGTTGGTCGTCCGGCGGCTACCTGGCCCACTACATGCTGAACCGCTATCCGAAGCGCTTCACGTGTCTGGCGGTGCGCCAATCGAACTTCTCGGCCACCGTGCTCGACCCCGCGATGACGCCGCGTTCGCTCTACCACCCCGTGTTGGTTCTCGGCACGGAAAACGACTTCGCGATCTGCAAACGCGAATCGCGCGAGGCGATAGCCTGGTACGAAAGGCACGGCTACAAGAACCTGGCCTGGGTGTACATGCGCGACCTCGGCCACGCGCGTACTCCCGACACGGCCGCCGACTTCTTCGCACGGGTCGCCGGCGTCAAACCCAACAGCCGCCCCGATGTGCTGGCCGAGCGGCAGGCCATCGGGGGCAACGCCACTGGCCTGGCCCTGCTGGCCGGCAACATGGACCAACTCCAGCGCCCGCCGGCCGAGGTCAAGGCGGGCGACGATCTCACGAAGCCGACCGAGGGGCGCCTTACCCAGCGGCCGCCCGCGTCGATGGTCGCGACGCCTCGCGTCACCCAGGCACGCGCGACAACGCCCAGGTGGCAGGCGCCGGCAGAGGCACAGGCACCCTCCCGCGCCACCGAGGTGACCATCCGCGTGTCGTCGGCCATCGGCTTCGATCCGCTGCTGCTGGTCTACTCGGCCGAATGCCCGGCCGATTGGCACCGCAGCGCCGACTTCTACTGGACACTCGACGGCCGGAACATCGGCCACGGCGTCAACGGCCAGCGCACGATCGTCCAGCCGGGCGACCACAAGCTCGAACTGCTGGTTGTTACGCAAGACGGCACCGAACACCGCGCCGCGCGCCGCGTGCGAGTACTCCGCAACGCGGACACGCCGTCCGGCGGTTGACCCCGACCCTCGCCCGTTTTCGCACCGGCTAGGACCCAACCGGAATCGCAGCACAATGAGCGACTCTCAGAAAAACCTCTGGGCTCCCTGGCGAATGGAGTATATCGACGCCCTCAACGCCGGCGACGACGAGTGCTTCATCTGCCGAGCATTGGAGGCCCCGCACGACGATGCCAAGAACTTCGTCCTATGGCGCGGCGCGCATACGTTGACGATCATGAACCGCTACCCCTACAGCAGCGGCCACATTCTCATCGCCCCCATCCGGCACACCTCCGATCTAGATGATCTCGATGACGCGGTCATGCTCGAGATCATGCAAACCACGCGTGATGCCAAACGCATTCTGCAACTGGCCGTGAGAGCACACGGGTTCAATATCGGAATCAACCTCGGGCGCTGCGCCGGGGCCGGACTCCCCGAACACTTGCACGTGCACGTCGTGCCGCGCTGGAATGGCGACACCAACTTCATGCCCGTGCTGGACGATGTGAAGGTCATCCCCCAGACGCTGGCCGCCGTGCGCAAGCTCTTCCTGGATACCGCGGCTCAACTCGGCCTCGGCCGCGACCAATCAGAGCCCCGAGCGTAAGCGAGCGGGCCGGCGGCTGACTGCTAGGTTCCCGCGCCCACCTTCGACTTCGTGGCGGCTTCGATAACCAGCGGTGCCGTCTTCGTGGTAGTCGTCACGGTCGCGGTCGCGGCCTCGGTGGCGGTGTCCGCTCGCGCCGCCTCACGCCGTCGGCGCTTCCTGCGCCGATACAGGATCACACCCACGACCAGCACGATCGCGGCCGCACCCAGCATGATCATCTGAACTCCGCCGACGTAGGCCCGCAACTTCGGAATCGCATCCGCGAAGACGTACCCCAGCCCAACGAAGAACGGTATCGACAAGAGCGCTCCGGCGAAATCAGCCAGGAAGAAACGCCAATACGGGAAGTGCGTCGCGCCCGCGGTCATGCACATGATGGCCCGGATTCCCACGAAGAACCGTCCGAAGAAGCAGAACCACGCTCCGTACTCGTGAAACTTGTCAACCCCGCGCTGGTACTTCTCCGGCGAGATCATCCAGCGCACCGAGCGATGATTGACGAGCCCCGGCCCCCACCAACGCCCCACCGTGTATAGCACGAGGTCACCTGTCATGATGCCGAGCAGCGCTACCGCAATCGTCCCCGGCCACGTCGCGACGCCCGGATGCGTGTTCAACAACACCCCCGCCGCGATCAGGGGAATGTCCTCGGGGATCGGAATCCCCAGACTCGCGATGACCAGTATGCCAAGCAGCGCCGGATAGAACGCCTGCTGCATCAGATCCTGGATGCCACCTATCTCGCTGGCGGTGAACAACATCAATGTCGCGAGGATGACAGGACGCATCAGAGCCTTTCAAGTCCGTACCAGACCGATCCAATACCGCTCCCGCCCAATGCGGCATTTGAACAGCGCCGCCCTCAGGCCGCAAGCGGCAGCCGATCTCCACTCTTTCATTATCGGCCGGCATTCGTCAAAATCCACACTGTCACAGCTATTGATAGTTGCGTAATCAGAACGGAGCTCGATCGCCGGCAGGCAAAGGCCCGAAGAAAAAGCCGGATTCTGGTTGCCATTCCCGATAGGGCGGGTATTATTTAAGAGCCCGAGTGGAGCGCGGCATGCACAGGTTTCCCCCCCGGCCTGTCGGCCCCCCATTCGGGCTTTTTTTGTGCGCCAACCCCCCGCGGCGAGCGAGGCTCCGCTTTGCACCCGCGAAGCTGAAGCCTCGCTCCACCCGCTCTCCAGAGCCTCAAACAGCACCTGTAGATACGCATCAAAATGGGAATAAGTTTGACTCCGAGCGGCACGCCCGGGTAGGCTGTAACCCGTGTGCGTCCGCTAATGACGCTGGGATGGAAAACGAACCGCACGGGGGTGCGTATGAGGGTCATCCTATGCTTTACCGTATCGTGGCAGTTTTGGCGCTGTGCTCTGCGCTTACCGTGTCCTCCTGCAAGTGCTGCCGAACCTGCGGGGATTCCGGCTCTGACAAGGAGACGTCGTCTTCCGAGGTCCAGCCCGAGTCCGACACCGCGCCAGCTTCGCCCGCTGATTATCGTCACGAGCGAACGCGGTTGGCCATGCGCGGCCTGACGTACGACACCGGTCGTGTCGTCGTGGACGAAGACTTAGCCGCCACCATCGCCGAACGAGGTGATGACGAGGCCGCCGACGCGGAGTTTCAGCGCGGCGAGGACTTGCTGGCCCACAACTACCGCACCGACGCGCTGGCGGCGTATACGCGCGCCGTGCTCATTATGCCGGACGAAGCATACTTGTACGTCGGACTGGCGGAAGCGCTGATCTTCAAGGGCAAGGATTCGCAGGCCGAAGCCGCGCTCCGCACAGCCATCGACCTCGGCCCGGACCAGGCCGACTGGCACTGGCGACTGGCCGATACGCTTCAGCGCCAGGGCCGGCTCGATGAGGCCCGACTCGAGTTCGAGCAGACGCTCCAACGCGATCCGTCGCACGCCGCGGCCCACGGTCGGTTGGCCGTCCTGGCCTACTACGCCCAGGACGACGACGCGGCCTGGAACCACATCGCGGCCGCCGAGGATGCCGGCTACGAGATCCCGCCGCAACTCAAGACGCTGCTCGAGGGTGAGATGCCGGCCGCCAAAGTCACGACGACCGCAGCGCCGGTGGTCGGCGAACAGGTGCGCATCGACGTGGCCGGCGGAACCTACGCCGCCAACGAGACCACGATCGCATCCACCGACGTCAATCCTCTCGAAGTTGTCGCGGCCTGGAACGACTGGCGCGCCTCCGGCGGCTCCGAGGTGGTGCGCATGGGAGTGGGCGTCAGCATCGACGGCGGCGAGAACTGGACCGACTATGTCGTCCGCCCGCCGGCCCCCTACCAGACGGGCGTAGAGGGCGACCCCATGACTTGCTACGACAACCGCACGGGCACGATGTGGGTCGGGGCTATTGCCTTCGGTTCCAACGGCGGCCTGTACGTCGCGCGCCATATCCCCGGCACGACCACCTTCGAGCCCTCCGTGATGGCCCGCGCCGACGGCTCGGCCGACAAGGGCTGGATGGCCGCCGGTCCCGCCCCTGGCGATCCCGACCAGACCCGCGTCTACATGGCCTACAACCACGGCTCGATCTACTCGACCGACATGGGCGACACCTGGAGCGACCCGGTCAACCTCGGCGGCGGGTTGGGCTTCCTGCCGCGCGTCGGCCCCCAGGGACAAGTCTACGTCGCCTACTGGGATGTCAGTGACGGCGTCAAGCTCAAGCGCAGCCTCAACGGCGGGGCTTCGTTCACAACACACACCATCGCCACGCGCTTGGACGTCTGGGGCACGCAGAGCGGCTCGCGTTTCCCGGGCACGTTTCGTGCTCCGTCGCTGAACTACATCGCCGTCGATCCCAATGACGGCACGCTGTACTGCGTCTACTTCGACACAACCATGATGATCGGCAGCGATTACAATGTTGACTTGTACTTCACCAAGTCCACCGATCAGGGCACGACTTGGACAACGCCGCGCGTCATCAATGGCGACAACTTCCCACCCGGCGACCAGTTCTTCTGCTGGCTCGAGGTCGATCAGGACGGCGCCATCCACATGGTCTTCTTCGACACGCGCCAGACGCCCCTCCCCGACGACTCGACCCACGGCATGTTTGACGCCTACTACTCGACCAGCAACGACGGCGGCGATACCTGGCACGAATACCGCCTCACGCCGTCCATGTTCGACAGCGACGACGACGGCCTTGACCGCCCGACCCAGTTCATCGGCGACTACAGCGGGCTCGCCGTCGGCGGCAACCGCGTCTACCCCTGCTACCTCTCCACGCAGAACGGCGACTCCGACACGTTTACCAACGTGATCGTGACCGCCGGCCCCGGCATGCCCGGCGACATGGACTGCGACGGCGATGTTGACTTCGACGATATCGACCCGTTCGTCCTGGCACTGGGTGGCCAGGCTGTCTACGAGGACGCCTACCCCGATTGCATCTGGCTCAACGCCGACGCCAACGGCGACGACAGCGTCGATTTCGACGACATCGACGCCTTCGTGGCCCTGATCGGCGGCTAACGCACCGCCGCCGAATAGCACCATCGTCCTAAC
>CAZUCH010000145.1:0-7623 GCA_964619045.1 uncultured Planctomycetales bacterium
CGTGGTGCTCCATATGCCCTGCGGCAGTAGTCGCGGTAGCAGTATCGTTGCTCATACCTCGACCTCGGTCGGGTATTCGTATGGGCCGCGACTCAAGTCGGGCTCACCATTGAAATTCCGCACCGGCGGCGGCGTCTGAGTTCGCCATTCGAGCGTCGCCCCGCCCCAGGGGTTGTCCTCGGCGGGGCGGCCGTTGAACAGCGATCGGACCAGATTGATGATCATGATCAGAATGGCGGTCACCATGATCCACGAACCGATCGTGGAAAGCCGGTGGTAGATGGTGTACTCAGGCAGGTAGTCGGCGTAGCGCCGCGGCATCCCCAGGCCACCCGCTATGAAGAGTGGAATGTAGGTCAGGTTGAAGCCGATGAAGAACAGGACCGCCGCGACAACGGCCGGCTTAATCCTGTACATCTTGCCGAACATCTTGGGCCACCAGTAGTGCAGTGCGGCGAAGAAGATGGTGCCGGTGCCTCCGAACATGGTGTAGTGGAAGTGCGCTACGACGAACGAGGTGTCGTGAAGGTGGATGTCCGTTGAGAGCGAGGCGTTGATGAGGCCGGTCAGGCCGCCAATGCTGAAGAGGAAGATGAAGACGAGAGCCCACAGCATCGGCGGGCCAAGGGAGATCGAGCCTTTGTACATCGTGGCGAGCCAGTTGAAGACCTTGATTCCGCTGGGCACGGCGACGAAGAAGGTGAGGAAGGAGAAGACCACGCGGGCCACGTCGGCCATGCCGGACGTGAACATGTGGTGCGCCCAGACGAGCGAGCCGATACCGGCAATCGCCATCGAAGAGAAGGCGATTAACTTGTAGCCGAAGATCGTCTTGCGTGAGAAAGTCGGGATGATCTCGGAGACGACGCCCATGGCCGGGAGGATCATGACGTAGACGGCGGGGTGCGAGTAGATCCAGAAGAGGTGTTGATAGAGGATGGGGTCGCCGCCGCGGGCGGGATCGAAGATCGGCACACCGAGGTACTTGTCGATCAGGACGAGGATGAGGGTGATGCCGACCACGGGTGTGGCGAGAATCTGAATCCAGCCGGTCGAGTATAGGCTCCAGATGAAGAGCGGCATCTGAAACCAGCCCATCTTCTTGGAGCGCAAGCGATGCACGGTGGTGACGAAGTTGAGGCCGGTGAGGATGGAGGACCAGCCCAGGATGACGGCGGCCGTCATGGGGATGAGCACGTTGTGGCCGGTCTTCATGCTGTAGGGGACGTAGAATGTCCAGCCGGTGTCGGGCCCGCCCATGAATACGGACGCCAGCGCCAACAGCCCACCGCCCAGGAAGCAGTACCACGAGAGCAGGTTCAGTCGCGGAAAGGCGACATCCTCGGCGCCGATCATGATGGGCAGGAAGAAGTTGCCGAACACGGCGGGGATGCCGGGGATGATGAAGAGGAAGATCATCGAGACGCCGTGCAGCGTGAGCATTCGGTTGTAGAGATCGCTCTTGATGAACTGCACGCCGGGCGAGAACAGCTCGAGCCGGAACATCAGGGCCATGCTGATGGCGAACAAGAAGAAGACCATCATGCCGACCAGGTAGAGGATGCCGATGCGCTTGTGGTCGGTGGTTGTCAGCCACGACAGGATGCCGGCACGCGCCCGAAGGTAGTCGGGCTGGGCGGGGGCCAACGTGAGAGCGGCGGTGGTCATGCGTCGCCCCCTGCTACTGGGGCCTTCTCGGGGCGCCGGCCAGTCTTCTTGGACAGCAGGAACACGCCGAAGCCCACGGCAAACAGGAGCGTGGTTCCGAGGATCAGGCGGTTTATCTGTAGCACGTAGGCCCGCCCTTCAGGGTCATAGGCATAGCAGAGCTTTTGGATTTTCTGCATGAACGAGCGCGCACGGCCCTCCTTGGCGTCGATTACCGCCAACTTGAGATCGGCGGGGTTGAACTCCGTGCCGACGAGGTAGCGGGCAATCATCCCGTCGGGCGATAGGAATACCAAGGTCGCGGCATGGATGAAATCGACCTTGTTCCGGTCGGGGACATAGCGGAAGCCGACCGCATCCGTGATGCGGCGAACGTTCTCGGCGTCTCCGGTGAAGAACCGCCAGCCCTCGGGCGAAACGTGCTTGTTCTTCATCTCCGCCAGCATGTTCTCCTTCTTGAGCCGCGCCAGATCGGAAGTCTCCGTGGGATCAAAGCTGATCGTGATGAGGCGATAGTCCTCGCCCGGCATCAGGTCGCAAAGATCGGCGACACGAACGACCTCCTGGAGCAGCGGCGTGCAGATGCCCGGGCACTTGTAGTAGACCAGGGTGAGCAGGATAGGCCGATCGAAGAGCTCTTTGAGCTTGACCGGCTTGCCTTGTTCATCACTGAAGGTGAGCGAATCGAGCGGGATACGCTCGCCGAGGTGCTCCTCGACGCCTACCTCGATCGGATCATCCGCCGCGATACATACGGACGCAGCCACCAGAACCAGAATGGAGCACAATCCGTGGGACAGGTTTGAAACCTGTCGAGCTAGTGCGGTGCGTTGCATCAGTCGAAACTCCTAGAGACGAAATCCGAGGGACTCATTCAACAGCGGATCACCGACGGCGAGCGGTGAATGCCGCCCCAGGAACCGAGACACGAACAGCAGCAATGCTCCGACGACCAACAGCAGCGGCCCCAACTCCTGCCAGCCCAGGGCGGGGGCCGTGTGATGAAGTTCGGGCATGATCAGCCAGTAGAGATCGAGAAGCTGGCCCACGAGGACCAGCACGGAGGCCCAGACGAGAATCCGCGGGTTCATCTTTGCGGGGCGGCTCAGCAGGAGCATGAACGGGAGCGCGAATCGAACGATGGCCAGAGCGATGCTCACGCCCAGCCAATCGCCGTTGAGTCGGCGGAACAGGTAGGAAGTTTCCTCCGGCATGTTGGCGTACCAGATGAGCATGTACTGGCTGAAGGCGATGTAGGCCCAGAAGCCCGTGAAGGCGAAGAGCAGCGCGCCTAGGCTGTAGAGATGCTCGTCGGTCACCATGCCAGAACCAAAGCGGCCGGCGGCACGGAGCTTGACGGTCGCGATGGTCACGCACGCCAGGGACGCGAGCACCATGCCGGAAAAGACGTATACGCCGAAGATTGTGCTGAACCAGTATGGGTCGAGGCTCATCAGCCAGTCGAAGCTCGCAAACGTGGCGGTGATGGCGAAAATCAGCACGAAGGGCGCGGACCACTTCCGCATCGCCGCCGTCGCCGACTCGCCGCCCTGGCCGTGATCCTGCGCTAGCGATGTCTTGACGAAGTACCGAGTGAAGAGAATCCACAGTCCGAAGAAGGCGGCCGCACGAACCAGGAAGAACGGTGCGTTCAGGTAGGCCCGTTTCTCCTGCAACAAATGGTCGGCTTGCACAATGTCCGCGTCCGCCCAGGGGAAGACGTGAAACGAATCCGGCAGTATGACAAACAGCAGCACGGGCAGAAACAGGATGCCGACGAGCCACATCGGCGCGGCTAACATCTCGGCAACGCGCCGCACAACCACTGACCAGATCGAGCCGGTCAGGTGCTGGAGCCCGACAAAGAAGAGGCTTCCCAGCACAATCGTCCACAGGAAGGAGAAGCCCCAGATGTAGCCGAAGCCGAAGCGCGTACGGTTGGTCTCACCCGCCAGAGCGATCGCGCTCAGCAGGACGCCGAGCACCAAGAGGCCCACGGCGAAGCGGCTGAGCACGCTGCTGGCCTGGGGGGCGGCAACGCGGTCGGCGATGGGAGCTGCGCAATCGCTGTTCATCGGGCCAGATCCTCCGGCTTGGGATTCTGCGCTCTCTGCAAGGCGCGCAGATAGTGAACAACCTGCCAGCGTTCGGTCGGATCGAGCTTGTCGGAGTAGCCCGGCATCTTCTCCGTCCCCTTCGTGATGATGTGGAAGATCGTGCCGTCCGGATAGTCGCGGACCTGATCGGTGTGTAGCGACGGCGGCGCGGGGAAGCGATCCGGCCCCGTCACGGGACCGTCGCCGGTGCCTTGCTTACCGTGGCAGACGATGCAATGCACGTTGAAGATCGCCTGGCCCCGTTGCATGTTGTCGAGTGTGCGCGGCGTGGGGTTGTCTAGCAGATCGCCGACCTTGACAGCATCCTCCAACGTGCCCGGGACGTGCGCGAACTCGTAGGCAACGTACTCGCGTGGGACCGTGCCCTCGACCGGGAGACGCTCAACCAGCAACTCCTCTCCGAAGACGCGGCCATAGTGCATTTGTGCCTTGCCCTTGGGCTGTGCGGCCATGCCGTTGAAGAACTCGATGAAAGGTACGGCCGCCAATGCCAGTGGGATGACGAACGCCAGCGCTACGGCGGTGATCAGCGCTCCCTTATAGGCGGTGGGGAATGCGCTGGCGCTCATATCGAACAGCTTGTCGGCGAGTTGGTTCAGTTTCATATGATCGAGCCGTCCTGTTCCTCGAACTCCACGAGCGGCCGGATATCCTGACAGCCGGTCTTCTCCAGAATCGCCCGCAAACTTCCGTCCGGACCGTTCTCGTCGTCGGCGTCGAGGACGATGACGAATCGGTCGCAGGTGATCTCGCGCATGACGTCGGAGTCGTGCAGCGGGGAATGCCAGCGTCCGAGCCGGCAGAAGTAAACCACTGAGCCCATGGTTGCCAGTGCCGCAAAGAGAACGAACAACTCAAAGAAGATAGGAACGAAGGCCTGCCAGCTCCACAGGGCCTTGCCGCCGGTGTGGATTGGGTACTGAAAGACGCTCAGACCGCCTGTCAGCATAATGGCCGTCGCCAGGCCGATGAAGCCGGCGGTCAGGGTGACATACGGGATGGGCGACTCCTTCATGCCCATGGCCTTGTCGAGTCCGTGGACCGGATAGGGCGTGTGGCAATCCCACTTGCGGCATCCTGAGTCGCGCACGGTCTCAGCCGCGCGGATGAGGGCGTTCACGTCGTCGTACACGCCCAGCACACCGACGGTCTTTCGGGGCCGATCAGCCATGGTGCTCTCCGTGCGACGGTTGTGCGCTGGGGACGGTCGCTTTCAACTCCGCGGCGGAAATCGTCGGGAGAAGGCGGCAGAACAGCAGCATAAGCGTTAGGAACAGCCCGATGCTGCCCACGAAAAGGCCGATGTCGATCCAGGTCGGCGAGTAGTGGTCCCAGCTCGACGGCAGGTAGTCGCGGCTCAGGCTGGTCACGACGATCACGAATCGCTCGAACCACATGCCGACGTTGATCAGGATGACGATCGGGTACATCAGCAGTGCCGATCTTCGGATCTTCTTGAACCACAGTAGCTGCGGCACCGCGACGTTGCAGAACACCATGATCCAGTACGCCCAGGCGTAGGGCCCCAGGGCGCGGTTCATGAACGCGAAACGCTCAAGGGCGACGCCGCTGTACCACGCCATGAAGAGCTCGACGGCGTAGGCATAGCCCACCATCATCGAGGTTGCGATGATGATCTTGTTCATCAACTCCAGGTGGTTGGTCGTTATGATGTGTTGCAGCTTGAACATCCACCGCATGAGTATGATGAGCGTGCAGACCATCGCGAATCCGCTGAACACCGCCCCGGCGACGAAGTACGGCGGGAAAATCGTCGTATGCCAACCCGGAATCACAGAGACTGCGAAGTCAAACGAGACGATGCTATGCACGGAAAGAACTAGCGGCGTTGAGAGGCCGGCAAAAAGCAGATAGGCCTTCTCGTAGTGACTCCAGGCCCGATTGCTGCCGCGCCAGCCGAGGCTCAGTAGCCCATAGATACACTTGCGCAGGGGATGCCGGGCTCTGTCGCGCGCGATCGCGAGATCGGGGATGAGACCCGTGAACCAGAACATCAGCGACACGAGGCCGTAGGTAGAGACGGCGAACACATCCCATTCCAGGGGCGAGCGAAAGTTCTGGTAGATGCCCTGATCGTTCGGATACGGAATCAGCCAGAACGCGGCCAGCCACGGGCGGCCGGTGTGAATCAGAGGGAACTGCATAGCGCAGATTACGGCGAAGATCGTCATCGCCTCGGCGAAACGCGCGATGCCCGTACGCCAGCGCTGGCGCAGTAGGAACAAAATCGCCGAGATGAGCGTTCCGGCGTGGCCAATCCCGATCCAGAAGACGAAGTTGACGATCGCCCAGCCCCAGCCGATGGGGTTGTTGTTGCCCCATGTTCCGATGCCTTGCGTCACGGTGATGGCCACGCAGTACAGGAATACGCCCGCCAGCGTGCCGGTGCATGAGATCGCGACCCACCATCTGGTTGTGGGAAAAGACTCGAGCGGCCGGTAGATGTCGTCATCCAACTGCCGCAGGCTCACGTCGCGAGTGAAGAGGCGTGCCGGGCCCAATGTTGAGGAGTTCGCGCTCATCCTTCATGACTCCCTGTGGACTCGGTGCTCCCCGCCGGAGTGGCCGCGCCCGGGTTGCGCACGCGGGCAAGATACGTCACGTTCGGTTTCACGTTCAGCTCTTCGAGTACATGGAACGACCGAGCGGAGGCCCTGAGCTTCGATATCTCGCTGTCAGGGTCGTTCAGGTCGCCGAACACGATGGCTTTTGCCGGACAGGCCTGTTGACAGGCGGTTTGTAGCGCGCCCTCGGGTATCGGCTTGCCGCTGTCGGCCGCCTCGTACTTCGCGGCGGTGATCCGCTGCACGCAGAAAGTACACTTCTCCATCACGCCCACGCCCCGCACTGTGACCTGCGGGTTAAACGCCAACTCCTGGACGGGATCGCGCAGTTGCTTCTGCTGGTAGCGCAGGAAGTTGAATCGGCGCACCTTGTAGGGGCAGTTGTTCGAGCAGTAACGCGTGCCGACACAGCGGTTGTAGACCATTTCGTTCAACCCCTCGGGACTGTGCGAGGTCGCATTCACCGGGCAGACGTTCTCGCACGGCGCGTTGTCGCACTGCTGGCACAGCATCGGCTGGTGATGGACCTTCGGGTTGTCCGCATCGCCTTCGTGATAGCGGTCGATGCGCAGCCAGTGCATCTCTCGGCCGCGGCCGCATTGGTCGCGGCCGACAATCGGGATGTTGTTCTCCGCCTGGCAGGCCGTCACGCACCCGCTGCATCCAACGCATGCGCCAAGGTCGATAGCCATGGCCCACTTGTGCCCCTTGGAGTAGTCGTAGGGCTCGTACAGGTCGGCCGCTGCGGGCAGGTGGCGCTTGTGCTTCACGAAGTCGGCCGCCTGTCGATACTCGTCGAGATCGCCGTCCAGGACGATCGGGCGATCGTGCATGGAGAACTGCTTCTGCGTTCGGACTAGTTTGTGCGAGCCGGCGGCCGTGCGGACCTCGATGTTGAGTGCCAGACGCGGGGTTGACCGATCGTGCCCCATCAGCCGGGCGACGTTTGTGCCGCCGGCCAGATCGACGACATGGCCGCCCGCCGTTCGGCCGTATCCGAGCGTCGTGGCCAGCACGCCCTCGGCCATACCGGGCTGCACCAGTGCCGGCAACGTGACCGAATAGCCTTGGATACTCACCTCGACAAGGTCGCCCTCCGAAACGCCCAATTCGGTCGCACAAAGCGAACTCATCGAAAGAGCGTTGTCCCACACGAGCTTGCTGACGGGATCCGGCAACTCATGGAGCCAGCCGTTGTTGGCGTGACGGCCGTCGTGCAGTGCGCTATGAGGGAGAATGATAAGCTCATGGCC
>CAZUCH010000146.1:0-7609 GCA_964619045.1 uncultured Planctomycetales bacterium
GCACGCTCCCAAAGGTCAGGATCGATGACTTGACCGACGCGGTCGGTTCGCGAGGAAAGCTCCACCGTTCCGCGGCGGCCGACAAACGAGAACTCCTCGATCTCACTCAAGTCCGCCTGCTGCTCCGCGAGCAGAGCAAACTGTTCGTACTCGCCTCGTTGCAGCGATGTCTCGGTGGCGAAAGTGATCTCCTTCAGAAGATCCCGGGCACTCTCCAGTTGAGCCGCCAGCACGGATGTCTGAACCGTGTCCAGGGTCGACTCAAATCCGCGCACGTACAAAACGTGTTGGATCGCGAATAGTGTGCCTGCCGCCAGTGTGAAGGCTACCAGTATGGGCACGGAAACCCTCGTTGCCAGGCTCCTGCTGTATAGAATCATGCCGGTTGGCCTTTCCGTTCATCTTCCCGATAGTCCAGGGCGTGATGCTTTTCGCCCTTGCGATAGAAGGGAAACGATCGCCGCTTCGCGAAGTTCTCACTCGTGCAGGCCGTGCACGGGGCGCCGGCGCGGATGCACCAATTCACGCCCCCGTTCCATTGACGGCGAGGGCAGTCGGTGTAGCTCAGCGGTCCCAGGCATCCCAGCTCGAACAAGCACCCCTCGTCCCCGAACCGCTGTGCAAATACCTGTTTCTGCCAATAGTGGAATCGTGGGCACTCGTCGTGAACCGAGTGCTTGTAAATCATGTTCGGCGTCAACAAGACCGGATCCACCTCGGGATACCCCTTGCCCGCCAGGTAGGCCAGGCTGGCCACCAGGGACTGGGGATGCACGGGACAACCCGGGCAATTCACCAGACGTCCTTGAATGGGAAGCCCGCTGTTGGACATGTACTCCATCAGGGAGGTTGCTTGGGTCGCGTTACCCTCGGCGGCTGGTATTCCACCGAACGACGCGCAGGTGCCCGCCGCGATAATGGCTTGAGCCCGGCCGACCACTTCCGGCAGGAGCGACATCAACGGCCGGCCGCCGATCATGCATGCTCCCGGCATACCGGCTGGCACAGCCCCTTCGAGGACCAGGTAGTAATCCTGCCCTTGAGTCACGCGTTCGATGATCCGCAGAACCTCCTCCCCCTGCGCCGCGGACAGCGTTGGATGGAAGACCAGCGTTATCAGTTCCGTCAGAATGTCCAACGGCCCCGGACCCTCGCTGTTTAGAAGCGATACCGAGCAGCCGCTGCAGGATAGCCCCTGCAGCCAGAGCACCCTCTTCTGTTGACGAACGATCCTCTCCAACCCCTGCGCCAGGACTGCCGCCTGCCCGTGCCCCAGGCCGAGACCGGCTGCGAGTGCTGCACCAATCCGGAGAAAGTCCCGTCGTGAATATACAGACATCAGCCTCATCTCCTACGGCGAATGGACGCTGCCGTTGCCAGTCAATGGACTGCACACGCCAGACACGGGTCGAAGGAACGCACCACGCGCCCAGCCTCAATGGGCTGTGAAGGGTCGGCAACCTGCGTGCCCTCGAGCGCTTTCTCGACCGGACCGGGTTTTCCGTCTCCATCACGCGGTGAACAGTTCCAGGTCGTGGGGACAACGCACTGGTAGTGAGCGATCCGGTAATCTTCGATTGACAGCCAGTGCCCCAGCGCACCACGCGGCGCTTCCGTAAGACCATACGCCTTGGCGGTGTTGGGGATGTCAAAATCCGTCGCGGGCGGCGCATCGATCTCTATCTCATCCAGCCACTGCTGCGCCTGCCGTGCCAGCCAGAGACATTCCAGGCAACGGGCCACATGTCGCCCCAGCACCGAGGCCAGCTTGCCGGCGGGCAGTTGAACCTTGCCCAGGAAGGCGTTCACTTCATCCTTGATCCAGGAATGAGCGGGCGCGACATAGTTCACCATGACGCGGGCCAAGGGGCCCACTTCCATCGGATTGCCCCTATAACGGGGGGCTTTTATCCAACTGTATGCCCCGCTTTTGTCGAAGACCGGCTCCGTCTTGCCATCCGAGGGATGTTGAGCACCGTGGTCGGCGTAACGTGAATATGCCACTTCTTCGCTTATGTAACCGGGATCGAACGCCTCCCACTTGCCTTCGATCACGGCCCCGGGCGGGATAAACATGTCCCGGCCGGCCTCATCCATCGGGAACACGCCATAACACAAGAAGTTGTCGTACCCTATGCCGATTTCAAAGTAATCGGGAAACTCCTTGGCCACTTCAAGTAGGTCCGATAGATATGCTTCTTCGATGAACCTGCGGACTTCCCTGAGGCGGGTGGCAAAGCTGAGGACGCGTTCCATGGTGGGCACTTGGGTGCAGCCGCCCGGAATCAGAGCCGTCGAATGCGGCAACCTTGCACCGAAGACGGCCCCCATTTGATGGCATAGCCGGCGCATCTCGAGCGCTTCGAGGTAATGACGCAAGAGCGTGGCATTGCGGTCCACATCCTTGATGTAGTTGCCTTCACAGCGCGGCAGAAACGGTGCCGCTGCGTACTCGTCCTTACGGGCCAGTGCCCCTTCCACCCAAGCCTTCACTTTCTTGAGTGTTCGATCCGACCCGGAGTAGCTCAGTACAGCCGTGACGTCGACGAAGTCGAGAGCGGCCAGGTGATAGAAATGCAGAATGTGGGATTGCAGGTAATTGGCGGCGAAGATGAGGTTCTGCAGCAATCGTCCGTTATGGCTGGGCCTGATCCCGTAAGCCATCTCCTGAGCGCCCACCGACGCAATCCCATGCGCTATTGGGCAAACGCCGCAGATCCGTTGCGTTATCTGCTGCGCGTCCATCGGGTCCCGCCCCGCGAGAATCCGCTCGAAGCCGCGAAACATCTCGCCCTCGCAATGGGCGGCCTTGATCCGGTGGACCGCGTGATCGCCAGTACCGGTTGCTTCGGTCTCGGCGCGGATGCCGAGATGGCCCTCGATTCGAGTGAGCGGGCTGATCGTCACCGTCGTGCTCATCAGGCGACCTCTTTGTTGGCTAGCGCAGTTCCCTGGATCCCACAAATGCCGCCTAGCTGGGCCAATTCACGGTTGCCGCCCGCTGGCCGTGGCGACGATGCAGTTAGCAACGGGCGGATCGAGACGCACTTGCCGACCTTGCTGTGTCAGCGGATCACGCCGCGGCTTCTCCGTCGAAGAAGCCTCTAGCCAATCTCGTCTATCGTACAAATCCAGCCCGGAGCTATAACCGAAGTTTTATTGATGGAGAGATAAAAATAGGCGGCGTACTCTCGGGATCATCATGGTTCCGAGCCGCCCACGATGGGTATGAACGCCGGTTGAGTATTGCAGCGCCTGACCGAACCCGCTCACGGGGACGACGCCCGACCGGAGCCAACTGGAACAAGGCCCCACGTCAACCGATAGGAGCCTTAGCTCAGGTACGCAAACGAAGATACCGAGGCAGTTGTCGATTGGCCGCAGACTCGTCGGTTTTCTCGCAGGCCAGCACCAACTGCTTCCCCTCCCGCGAACCGGCCTGCGCAGATTGGAAGTCACGCAATGAACATACTCACGGTCGACGACACGAGGACATCCAGGCTGATCGTCAGGAAGTGCTTTGAACCGCTGGGTCATGTGGTGTTTGATGCCGAGAACGGTCAGGTGGCGTTGGACGTGCTAGCCTCGCAGAGTTCCATGGACGTGGTCATGCTGGATTGGAACATGCCGGTCATGGACGGCTTTACGTGCCTCACAGAAATACGCAAGAATCCGGCCTACAAGGACGTCAAAATCGTCATGTGCACGACTGAGGCCGAGAAAACGAAAGTCATGAAGGCCCTCGGGAAAGGCGCCAACGGCTTTCTGATCAAACCGGTCAAACCAGAGACGATGCTAGAGACAATCACGAAAGTCGTCGGTGATTCCGCCGCCGCTCAGAGAGAGGAATCCGAGTTCGAGAGCCTGAAGCGACAGGAACGCGAAAAGCTACGCCAGGCGTACAAGCCCACGCGCCCCGACGAAGCGTTCGTGGCCAAGTTCGTCCAGCCTTTTATTGGCACTTTGCAGGACTTCTTTCAGTCCGTGCTAGAGACGCCGCTTACCGCCGGTCCGGCCAGGCTCAAGACCGACGCCATCTCGGATTTCGCCGTCTCAGGCACGATGACGGTGGCTGGGAAGGTCAGCGGTCGGGTGGTGGTGAGCCTCTCGGAGCAGGCGGCCATCGAGTTCACTCAGAAGTACTTGGATTTGGATAAGCAACCAGAGGAAGAACTCATAGCCGACGCCACCGGCGAACTCACAAACATTGTCTTCGGAAAGGCCGCTGCTCTCGTGTTTGGCCAGCGAACCAGTACCCCGATTCCTATAGTAGTATACGGACCCGGGTACGCGATTGCCCCGCAGGAGGGTGCCACCTGCGTGGCCGTTACGTGCAAGTCTGAGCTTGGCGACCTGGAACTGGATGTCAGTATCACAGAAGGGTAGGCCTGGTGGCCGCGAAACGACTCGACGCCGGGCTGTTGCCGATTCGTGAGTTGGACCTGCGGCTGCGGGTCGGTCTACGCTAAACGGGCACGTAGCGGGAAACCGCGGACACAAGCCAAGGGCCAGCGCCTACCATCCCTCCACCGACCTGCAAAACCCGCTGGAACGGATACGGCAGGCCGCTAGCCGAGACAAGCGGCTGCGGTTCACAACGCTCTGGCACCACGTCTACCATGTCGCCCGCCTCCGTGAGGCCTGCGGCGATCTGCATCACCGATACACGCGGGCTGCCTGAGACAGCCCGCCACTTCGTCTCTTCATCGGCGCACACCTCATCGCGATTGACTCGCGTCAGCGCGCGTTCTAACGGTCAGACACCCAGTTCTGAAGCATGTCACCATCAATCCCCCGCCTCCCGCTCACGCCGATGCCCCCCGTGTCACGGCCGCCGCGGACGAGGTATTTCGTATGCACAACTCGTCGCTTACTCGCCCGCCGGGCCTAGCATCTCAGCGACCAGTGCCCGCGTGCGAACGTCGGTCGGCACTTGCTCGAGTGAGACCTCGTAGGCGGCGCGGGCATCATCAAAATGCCCTTCGTACGTCGATCGCAGTGCAATGTGACCCCGGATCAGCGCGCGGCTGGCGGCGAACCAGCGCGACCAGCGCTCGCGGACGGTGCCGCCGGGCTCGCCGGGCCAGTTGACGATGTACGCCACCGGGTCGCGCCGATGCACGATCAGCTCGGTGAGGTTCTCGGGCAGCGTGTTGCGATGTGGTGTCGCGTGCGTCAGGTAATCCAGCACCGGCCTGTAATCGCGATGGAGCGGTCCGCCGCCGACGTACTGTGCGACGTCGGACTCGGCAAGCAACAGGCAGGCGGCTAACTTGTAGGCGTTGTCCATGCCGATTGGAGCCAGATCGCGCTGAACGCGCGAGACGCTCATCCGACGCGCGATCTCGGCGAGCGGGATTTCGAGCGGCTGCTCGGTCCCGACGACAATCACGAAATCGGTCGGCAGGTTTATCATGTACCACACGCTCGTATGCTCGAAAACGCTCTGGAACGTGCGGATCACCAGCTTCAGCGCCTCGGGCGTGATGCCGGTGATCGGGACCCACGCCGCGCCGATGCCACCGGGGTTGAGCTGGGCCTGCATCAGTCTGAAGGCCTCGGCGGTGTAGAGGTTTCCGTTGCCGCGATACTGGATGCTCGTCAGGTCGGTGACGATCACGTCGTAGCGCTCGGGAGCGACGGTAAGCCAGGCGCGGGCATCGTCGAGAATCAGCCGAAAGTGAACCGTGTCGTGGTCCGGGCCGACGATGCCGTGATTCTCTGACTCGAACAGGTGATAGGCGTCGACGACGCGCGGCTCGATCTCGACACAATCCACCTTCAGACCATGTTGCAGCATCGAGTAAGACGTGCCGCCTGTTCCAAAGCCGACCGTGAGGGCCCGTTGCGGGTCCGGGTGCAGCAGCAGCGGCAGGTGCGCCAGCATCTTCTGGTCGGTGACAATGTCGTCGTACGTCCCCGCGACTGACTTGCTGTCGACGAAAAGTGTGCGATGGCGACCACCGTCACCGCTGTACTCAACCACATGGACTGTGGCCGAGGGGCCCTCGGCGTAGTAGCGGACCATCTCACCCTCTGGGCCGGGTGGCAAGTAGAACCGTGTCGTTCCGGGCAGGAAGGCCAAGGCCAGCGCGAAAGCCGACGCGGCGGCGGGCGTCAGCGAACGCAGCCACGTGGCGCGGTGGCCGCCCGCGTACGTCGCGGCGGCAACGATCGCCAGGTTGATGCCGGCCAGGAGCAAGAGGCTGCCCCGCAGGCCCAGGAAGGGAATCAACACAACGCCGGTCAGCCCGGCGCCCGCAATCGAACCCAGCGTGTTCCAGGCGTAGACCCGACCGATCAGGCGGCCCGACTCTTCGACGCAGCGCGCGGCGAGACTGACCAGCAGGGGCAACGTAAAGCCGATCAGGAGCGTCGGGACGAACACGACGGCCGCGACGAGCGCGTACTCGGCTCGCAGGATCTCGGCGGAACTACGGCCGCTCCCGGTGATACCCAGCCGTGACGCCTGCGGCGCGAAGGTCAACAACACGGGCACGAGCAGCGCCTGCAAGAGTTGGGTCAGTGCGAGAGCGGCCAAGGCGTTGAAACGCACGCGACGTGCGAGGAATGCCACCGCGGCCGAGCCCAGCGCCAGCGCAGTGAGGTAAACGCTGAGCACCATCGGGAAGATATAGACGCTGTTGAGCGTGAAGATGGCAAGCAGGCGGACCCAGGCGATTTCGTACGCGAGGGCCGCCGCGCCGGTCACGAGCGCGGCGACGCAGGCAAATGACGTTGAGATGGCCGGGTGATGCACACCCGTGTGGTCCCGGGACCGTGTCGGTGCGGGAGGTGAAGCGGCCGGCTCCGTCGGCGATGGGCCGGTCTCCACCGGATGCTCCCGAAGGGTAAATGCCAACAGGCAGGCAACCAGATTCACGCCCACAGCGCAGTAAAGCGCACCCTCAACACCAATCAACCGCAACAGGAAGAAGCCGGCTGCGATCGTCCCGACCACCGATCCGGCGATATTCACCGCATAGCAGCCGCCGAATCCAACGGCCGTGGAGCCCACCTGCCTCGAGGCGACGCGCGTCATCAGCGGCATGGTCGCGCCGATCAGCAAGCTCGGTAGGCCGATGGCGACGCACGCCAAGGCGAATCGGATCACGTTCGAAAGCAGCCAACCGGGCTCGGCGACCGTGTAGAGCGTCGCAAAGACGCGCATCAACGAGGGGATGAAGAACAGCGACGCGAATCCCGCAAGGGCGATGCCGAATTCAACGAAGGCGTAGAGCCGCAGTGGCCGCGAGGTACGGTCGGCGACCGGACCGCTGAATCGCGCACCGAGCGCAACCCCTCCAAGAAACGCGGCGATGACAGCCGCAACGCTGAGCGTGCTGAGTCCGAAGACCAGCGTGAGCATCCGCTGCCAGACAACTTCGTAGACCAGCGCCGCGGCGCCGGACAGGAAGAAGCAGAGATACAGCATTGGGATCCGAACGTGCATGCGGCCGGTATTGTAGCCGAATCGCGTACCCGGGCGATACAGGGCGCCGCAGTGTTGAGTGCGGCGGCGTGTCAAAAAAGCGGCGGGGTCGTCGGCAAGTGCGACGACCCCGCTGGCAAAGACCTTCGTTAGCCGACCGACCTGTTACAGGGCAGC
>CAZUCH010000147.1:0-4237 GCA_964619045.1 uncultured Planctomycetales bacterium
CCACCTCAACCGAGCAAGCCAGCCCGTTTCCTTTCACAGTGATCTCTAGCTCAGGGTGTTTTTCGAGCAAGCCGACTGAGTCGAAAGCTGCTTCCGTGAAATCGGCATCGTACACATAGATCACAAACACCTTGTCAGCACGAAAACGCGCCTTGCATTCCCTGCAATCCACCATCGGATCGCTGAACCCGCCCACATGGCCACTGGCCTCCCACACTTTGGGGTTCATGATGATCGAGCAGTCCACGCCGACCATGTCGATCTCGTTGCCGTCCGGTCCGTCGGGCGGGTTGGTGACCATGTCGCGCCACCAAGTGTCCTTGATGTTCCGCTTCAACTCGACGCCCAGCGGACCGTAGTCCCAGAAGCCTCCGATGCCGCCGTAGATCTCGCTCGACTGGTATATGAACCCCCGGCGTTTGCACAGGGCGGTGAGCTTGTCCATCAGTGTCGTATCAGCGGCCATCATCATCCTCTCTGTAATCCGCGGCGTAGCAGAATCCGGCATCCCGTCGCCCACAACGATCCGCGAGCCGGGTCGGCCCCAGCAGTATCGGCAACGAGCGTCACATCATAGATGGATGACGGCAACCCGCAAAGAGCAGCCAAGCGACCCCCTGGTGCCGACTGCGACCAGCCGGAGGGCTGTGTGGCGCGTATCGAGGACGTGCGGCGGGAGGGTGCGCCGGTGCGAATGATGACGGAACAACACGAGTTGCCCAGGAACGATCCACACGCGCAAACACTGCGCGTGGGCAAGCTTCGGTGTTCATGACCTCGCCTGCAGCACCAATTGTGGCTTCATTGGCGCTAAAGAGGACTTATGAGGGTAATCAACCACCTGTTAAGGAGCTATGGTCCTCGCGGCCGGCCAAGCGAGGCAGGTTCGGCCGCAGTTCCATCTCAAGTGACGGCGATAATATATGCAGGCAGGCGTGTGTGTCGCCTGTCAAGTGGCCGAAGGCACGCGGCGGCGTCATCCGCAAGTGGTGGCGGGGCGTGCGGGAATGGTGCGTTTTATGGACGGCGCACAGAAGGAGATTGGAGGTTAGTCATGGACCTCGTGACGAACGTGGGCAGTGCCGGCAAGGGGCAGCATCCTGTCCCCAGCGGCGTCAGGGGGGTGCCTGGGAAGGCGACGCCGGCGGTGCCGTACGCCTGGCCGGACTTTGAGCCGGTAGATCTCGAGAGCGCAAGGCTGGGAACGCCGGTTGATCCGGCTCGGGAGTTGCGCCTCGACGACCTGCGGCTACGCATAGCGGCCGGCAGATACCTCACCGCCGACAAGCTGAACGTTGTTGCGCAACGGGTGCTTGAGGAACTGAAGCGCGATGGCTGAGCGGCGTGCGCTCGGCGAGCAACTACTGTCCCGTCAACGCTGACTTGGCAGGTCGCGTGTCGAGCGGCACGCCACCCCATCAATTGAAGGCTGACAGAATTCTAGATCCCTTCGGCGGCGGCTGCGGGCAGCCAGCCGGCCTGATCGTTGCGCAGTCGGACCTCGATCCAGTCGCCACGCCGTTGAATTATGCGTGCTTCAACGCCCGGTCCCAGCGGCTGCTTGAGAGCCGGATCGGCGCCCTCACCACGCCCGAGCCGCAGGTGAACTTCGTGTCCAACGACCACAACGTGTGGATAACGGGCCTCGTCGCGGAGTTGCCACAACAGCGACGCGCCGATCGCCAGTGCCAGCGCAACGCCCGCCACACCGAGGCCTGCCAACAGGCGAGCCCGCCG
Organism: uncultured Planctomycetales bacterium; assembly: GCA_964619045.1. Lineage (GTDB taxonomy): Bacteria > Planctomycetota > Phycisphaerae > UBA1845 > Fen-1342 > JANQFV01. Next base: position 1,738 of record CAZUCH010000147.1, read on the forward strand.
GCGCAACCAAGCCAGGAGCAACAGCCAACCGCAGCCGGATAGCAACAACAGGGCGCTCAGACGCTGTCCGGGGGCGGTGTTGTAGTGCCAGAACAGAAGCTGATGGGTCAGTCGCCGTTGTCCGCTGGGAGCGATGGCCGGCTCGACGCGATCGCGGGCGTAGCGCAGATTGGCGGCCAGCCGCTCGTCGGCCGGGGCCAGCCGCTGAGCACGCCGATAGTGCAGAATCGCACGGCCGAGTTCGCCAAGTCGAAAGTAGACGTTGCCGAGGTTGTACTCGAGGGCGGCGGTATTGAGACCGGCGTCCTGGAGTGCCTGGAAGCCGGCCGCGGACTGCCGATACAGCTCGCTCGCCCGCGTGGGGTCGGATCGTGCCAGTGCCACGGCGTCGTCATAGTCGCTGAGGGCTCGGTGCAGAATGTCCCGTTGCCGCTCAGCTGTGAACGCGTCGTCAGCCCCGGCTGCTGAGATAGTCGCGCCGGCCATCAGTAGCACGAGTAGCACTGTTGCTGTGCGAGTGGCGTTCATAGTCGGCGGCGCTCCATCAGCTTCAGGCCGGCGCGAGCTTGCACGAGCAGTGCGGCGACATCGGCCTCGCTGGCGCCGCCGAAGGTCGCTTCCTCGCAGCGTTGAATCACCGACTTCCAGTGCTCGATCAAGTCCGCCGGCACATCATGTTCGCTAAGTTGGTCCAGCGTGGCCGCGCCGGTGAAGCTGGCTGGGGGGCGGTCGAGGCGATCGGCGAGATAGGTTGCCAGGGCGGCGTTGATCCCGGCGGCACATTCACGCGCCGGTCGCCCGCGGGCCTGTGTAAGGCACGCCCTGGCCGTACGCAGCGCGCCGCGTCGTCGTCGGCCGGTTGGGTCGCCGGCGCGACTCTGAACATAGGCCGTCAGCCCCCAAACAAGCAGGAACGCCGGCGGCGGAATCAGCAGCAGGGCGATTACCAGCGCGCGGTTCACGGGGCGCGTTCGTGCGAGCAGCAACTTCTCGTTCGTCTCAATGTCGTGCAGGCCGTCGAGCGCTTCGAGCCCCACGCCGGGGGGGGGGCACGCGTCCATTCGGGCCGCCGGCGATGCTGGGGGCGGCGACCTCCGCGGCCGGAGCGACGGTGATCGGAATCGGGCCGCTACGAGCGACGACGAACCGTTCGGCGTCCGGGTCGAAGTAGGGGTACTCGATGGCGGGGATCGCCATGATATCATCGCGCTGGGCCCGGATCATGACGCTGAAACGCTTGCGCCCGCCGCCGATTTCGCCGGCCAGACGCGCGCCGGGCAAGCGGAAATCACGCTCCAACTCGGCATTGGCGCTGAGCAGCGGCGGCGGGAGCGTGTCGAGCGCGCCGTCGCCGAACAGCTCGATCGTCAGCTCGATCGGATCCCCGACGCGGACATCGGTGGGAGCGGCGCGCGTTTCGATATCGTAGAGGCCCACGGCGCCGTTGAAGTTGCCCGGGCGACCGTCCATCGGCACTGGCAGCACCTCGATCGCATCGACAACCGGACGCGCGCGGAAATTGCGTTCCCCGTTGGAACTGGGGTATGCGAGGCCGACCAGGATATCGTCGAAGGTGAGCGCGCCGGGGTGTTGGGGCACGAACTCCGTGACGAAATCGTACGCGTAGAACATCACCTGTTTGCCGTTGACGTCGCGCGCCCGGCTCACGTTATGGCTGTTGCTGATCTCCTGCGGAAAGGGGCCGAAGTTGATCGGCGCGATTCGCCGCAGGAGATTGCTGGGCTCCAGTCGCTGGTTGGCATTGGGCACGGGCTTTACCCAAATGGTCATCGTCAGCGATATGCGCTGGCCGACGTAGACTCGTTGTCGGCCGGCGGTGATCTCGACTGCGAACATCTCGGCGCGGTCGCTAGGGCGCACCTTGATCTTCCGCGGACTCGTCATCAACTTGCGGCCGTCGGCGGTCACCGTGATCGGCGGTATCGTCAACTCGCCAACGCGCGTCGGCGTCAGTTCATAGCGGTAGGTGCTTGAATTGGAGCGACTTACGCGACCGCCGATGATCATCGTCTGCGACGATGTGTTCCCGCCGCCGAGCGATTGAATCGCGCAGTCCGGAATGTCCGGCATCACCGGCGGGTCGCAGGTTTCAAAATCGCCGACCACGACAGCGATTTGGAAGGCCTCGCCAACGTAGGCTTGGCGACCGACGGCGCGCAGCTCGACCGTGGGCTGGGACCAAGCCGGCTCTAGCAGCGCGGCCAGCAGCAAGATGGCCGCCCAGAGGAAGTGTGGATTGTGGCGTCGCGCTCCTGTCATAGTCTCCATGCCGCTGCGACCGAAGCACTGTTCTGCGCGGCCATTCTCGCGGGCCTAGCGCCCGCGGTGCCACTGGGTTGCCGGTCCAGCCCGGAATTCTACGCCGATTTCGCCCGGCGGTGAACACCATGCTGGCTAGGACGCCCGCTGTGGCTATACTAGTGACGAAAATCTGTAAAGAGCGGCAGTGTGCTAGTGGGGCCGGTTCGCGACCGGTCAA
>CAZUCH010000147.1:4337-7593 GCA_964619045.1 uncultured Planctomycetales bacterium
ACCGGTCAAGCCGCAGGCTGTTTGTGGGACCGGTTTCCAACCGGTCAAGCCGTAGGCTGCGTCTTGACGCACAACCGCTCCTGGAGAGCAATATGACCGAGCACGAGTCGGTAACCGTCCCGGTGGTGGTTTCACTGTTGGTGTGCGACCAGGTCATTGACGACCGGTTGAGCAACAAGAAAAGTGCGATCGGGATCTTCAACATGATCCTGGTGCCCAAGGTGCCGACCGTCATACAGCAGTTGGCGATTCTGGCCTCGCTGACCGAGTTCGACGGCCAGGCGGATGTCGAGTTACGCCTCGTTCGCGACTCCGATAACGAAATCCTGTTCAGCGGCGGCGGACAAGTCAACGCCCCCAGCCCACTGGCGGTCGTCGATCTGCTGTTCGCCCTGCAGGGCGTACAAATCGCGGAATCCGGACAATACGCCTTTGAATTGCTCAGCGGTGGCGAAATACTCGGTCGGCGACGGTTTCAGGTACACGTGCGCCGGCCGGGGAGCGGTCCGCCGCCTGGGTTTGTCGGTCTCCAGGCGCCGCCGGACAGCGATGACTGACCCCCAGTCGCAGCCTCGACAGACGTTGGACACTTACCTTGGACGCGGGAGAGTCGGCGGAGAATCGCCGGTGGAGTTTGGAGCTACCCATGAGCGATCTGACCCCGCGCGAGATTGTCAAGCTACTCGATCGGTACATCATCGGGCAGGACGACGCCAAGCGCGCCGTTGCGATCGCGATACGTAACCGCTGGCGACGGCTGCAGTTGCCGAAGGATCTGCGCAACGACGTCAACCCCAAGAACATCCTCATGATCGGGCCGACCGGCGTGGGCAAGACCGAGATCGCCCGCCGCCTGGCACAGCTCGTCGAGGCCCCCTTCATCAAGGTCGAGGCCACCAAGTTCACTGAGGTCGGCTATGTCGGCCGCGACGTCGAGAGCATCGTCCGCGATCTGGTCGAGCGGGCCGTCGGAGTGGAACGCCGGCGTCTGGCCCGCACGGTGCGCGAGCGCGCCGCCCGCAACGCCGAGGATCACATCCTTGATCAACTGCTGCCCGGCGCGGACTCATTCGAGGCCGGCGACGAGGAGCAAGCTGAACGCCGCAGCCGCACGCGGGCCAAGTTGCGCACCCAGTTGCAGGCCGGGGGGTTGGCTGAGCGGAGTGTGGACGTAACGGTCGATGAGCGTTCAGTGCCGTCGCACGTGATGGCGAACATGGGGCTCGATCAGATGGGCCCCGAGTTCGAGCAGCTCATGGAACGCGTCATGCCCGGACGCACGCGGCGCCGGCGTCTGCCCGTGCCCGAAGCGCTCGAGCACCTCACACAGCAGGAGATCGACCGCCTCATCGACCAGGACGTTGTTCATCAGGCCGCCGTAACGAGTTGCGAGGAGTCCGGGATCGTCTTTCTGGACGAGCTGGACAAGATCTGCGGCGGGGGTCTGATGGAAGGGTCGGGGCCCGAGGTCTCGCGCAGCGGCGTGCAGCGCGACCTGTTGCCGCTGGTCGAGGGTGCGAGTGTCAGCACGCGTTATGGGACGGTGCGCACCGATCACATCCTGTTCATCGCCGCCGGGGCTTTCACGCAATCGCGGCCCAGCGATCTGATGCCCGAGCTGCAGGGGCGTTTTCCGTTGCGGGTCGAGCTCAACGACCTCAGTTCCGAGGACTACTACCGCATACTGACCGAGCCGCGAAACGCCTTGGTCAAGCAGCAGGTGGCGCTGATAGCGGCCGAGGGCGTCGCGCTGACGTTCACCGACGAAGCGTTGGTCGAGATGGCCGAGATGGCCTTTCGTGCCAACCAGTTCCTCGAGAACATCGGCGCTCGCCGGCTGTACACGATCGTCGAGAAGGTCCTCGAAGAGATCGCGTTCAACGCCTCTGACGCGGCCAACAAGGCTGTCACGGTCGACGTGGACTACGTGCGCATGCGTCTGGCGGACATCCTGGAAGACGAAGAACGCCGCCAGTTCGAGCTGTAGCCGCTACACGGTGACAACGTAACAACGTGCTGGAACTCGCGCGGTTGCGGTTGGCTTGATGCCCTCGGGATGACCCAACAGGTCGCTCAAACGGGTCCCCGTTGCGACAATCTACGGGGATGCCCCGCGCCCGTCACAAGGAACGTGGCCGAAATGCCCCTTGGACACGCAAGGAGGGGGCCCGTTTCAGCCCGTAAGACCGAAAAAAACTCGAAAAAAAGGTAGGCGCGATGGGGGAGGGGGGTTGTACAATGGGCGAACACGGTCCGGCGGCGGAGTCGGACGCGTGATCTGGGAGATATCGGATGAATATGGAGGAGTGAACTATGAAACACGGAGTCGCAATTGTCGCCGCCATGGCGCTCATGGTGGCAACCGCCTCGGCCGATTGGGGCGACAGCTTCACCGACTATGCCGATGGCAGTCAGATCGTCGGTCAAGGCGGATGGGATGAGTGGGATCCCGGCGCCGGCGGGCTGGTGACCAGCGCCCAAGCGCACAGCGCACCCCACTCGCTCGAGATTGTCGGAGCCAGCGATGTAGTCCACACGTACAGCGGGTACACCGAGGGTCAGTGGACGTACACCGCGTGGAACTACGTCCCCGGCGACCTCACCGGGGACAACCCGTCGCACTTCATTCTGCTGAACACTTTCGATGCGCCCACCTACAACTGGTCAGTTCAGATCGGCTTCGACTCCAGCGACGGCCTGATCCACGGCGATTGTGGCTCGTCCAACCAGGTGACGATGCCGTACGTGACCGACCAGTGGAAGAAGATCCAGGTCCTCATCGATCTGGATGAAGACTGGACCCAGGTCTACTACGACGGCCAGCTCTTCGATGATCCCAACCTGCCTGATCACCCGACCTTGGGTGGCGGGTATTCGTGGACCGGCGGCGTCTTCGGCGGTGGCGGCGGCCTGCTGAACATCGGCGCCGTTGACCTGTTCGCCTACGGCTCCAGCCCGGTCTACTACGACGCTATGTCGCTCGGGCCCGAGATCCCCGAGCCGGCGAGTTGCCTGCTGCTCATACTCGGCGCAGCGTTAGGCCTGCGGCGGCGCTAGCGGCGGCAACACCTGAAGAGCACGAAGGACGCCCCCCGGGGCGTCCTTCTTTGCTGCGCGGACCGCGTGCGGGGCGGCGGCCCGGGGCCACGGGCCGGCGGATTCTACGTGCGCGCCACACGGGCGGCCCAGGTCATCGACGGGGGACGCGCCCCACGCGGGGAATGAGCCATCGGCGTGAACCACGCGGACCTGTCCC
>CAZUCH010000148.1:0-7585 GCA_964619045.1 uncultured Planctomycetales bacterium
TGGCACATGTACCTGGACGAGGAAGCCAACGGCTGCTTCCCGTACTTCCGATTCAACATCAACTGGTACTATGGCGGCAAGATCGAGACCAATGATCAGCAGACGCACATCCTGAGACGCCGACCGATCAACAAGTACGTCGGCGCCGATCCCGAGGGCGAGCCCAAGGTCGATGTGTTCCTCTGTCCTGCCGATACCGGATTGGAGTACACCCCGCACGACGATTGGGTCGGCCAGCGAACTTATGACCACTTCGGCAACAGCTATCCAGCTAACCGGCGCTTCTTCAGCAGGCTCGCAACTGAATACAGCAGAGCGCAGCCCCAGGTTCGGCTGATCGATGTGCGCGTGCCGACCTCGCTCGTCATTCTGGCGGCCGACCACCAATCCATTTCCCCCGGCCACCGGAGTGTTATGGCTCGTTGGCACGACCAGGAAGGCCTGGCCATGAACTTCGCCTTCCTCGACGGGCATGTCCAATTCCTGAGGCTCGATCCCGAGCTCGATCCCGATTTCGAGCAGACTCACGAATACAGCTTCCTCCTGGATTGGAAGGAGCCGGACGAGGAAGAGGAGCCCCCGCCGCCCCCCGAATCCGGGTAGCGAACCCCGCTGATTGTGGTGGCAGTGCTGCGCGTCGGGTGACGGATGGCCGACAACGGGGCGGCTTCAGTGACGTGGTGTCGCTCCGCCCCGAAGGGGCGTAGGCTGGGCTTCGCGTTTCTCGTTGTTTGGTCGAGCTCCGCCCCGAAGGGGCGTAGGCGCTTTGCCACGGGTGGAGCGTAGCGGAACCCGTGGGCAAGAACGTGCGGTTAACTCCGCGTTTCGCCCTGAGGGGCGAGGGAGGCGCCCGCGCCCCTTCAGGGCGCAGGATTGCTGGAGGGCGTTCGTATCCACGAGTTGCGCTGCGCTCCACTCGCGGCCAAGCGCCCGCGCCCCGCCGGGGCGGAACCGTGGCCGCTAGACTTAGGAGCGGAGGCCCGGCTGCCAGACTCCGGCGTCGCCCCCGCTAGCGACGATGGCGTACTACCCGCCGATGATGCGGATCGCGCTGCCCGTGGTGCCGGGTGGGCGCGTGACGCAACGAGCGTTCGTAGCGCGGCGTCTGGTGAATACGACCAGCACGGCTAGACTCGCGGTACACCCGATGCGAGCGTCCAGTGTCAAAGGATCGCACGACCGAACTGCGTTGGACCGGCGCGTGAGAACTCCGGACCACTCGCCTGTAGCTCGGCGAATATGTACGCCGCACGATCGTTCTTTGCGGTACCTCGCGCTGATAGTGCCGCCGAACGACCCGTCGACGCGGGGCCTCACGCACGACGACGCGTGTGTCACAGTCTCGGTAGACCGGCGTACAATCCGAATACAACGGCGCGCAGCGGTCATAATGGCGTGTATAGCCATTGTAGATTGTCCGCGTGTCGTAGCAGTCGTAGGACGGTCGCCCGAAGCTGATGAAACCCCCAGTTCGGCCGATGCTGTAGCAGCCGTCGCCACCTGAGTAGCTCAGGCCAAAGGAAACGTCGCCGGCGAGTGCCGGCGTGGCCAATGTCGCCAGGGCCAGCAGCCCGGCCGACAACAACAAGTGCTTGCGAATCAACATAATCAGAGTCCTCATCCAAAAAAGGGCGCCCGAGGTCTCGTCAGCACTCCAGTATAGTCCATACCGGCTGTCCGGTGTGTGAGAAAATACGAAATGTGCCCAACCTTGGCGAGTAATGCGGCGGTGGAACGTCGCTAACCGCTTACTGCATCATTGGTTATGTAGCAGCGGGTGATGCGTCAAGACGCATCCTACGGGCTCGCCACGCGCCCCGCGGGCCGGCAGGGTGCGTCTTGACGCACCAATTCGCCGCGTGGTGACCCTCCGTGCGCATCTCGCTAAGATGGCCGAACTTGGCCGTGGTCCGTTCGCCGGAGATCGTTTGTGTCCGAGAAAGTGCTCCTGGAGATCGTCGCCATCATCGTTCTCGGCGTCGGCGCCCAATGGCTGGCCGCGCGCGTTCGGTTGCCATCGATCCTGCTCCTGCTGACATTTGGTTTCATCGCCGGCCCGCTGACCGGCGTGCTCAAACCCGACGAGCGCTTCGGCGACCTGCTCTTTCCCGCCGCCTCCATCGCGGTCGCCCTGATCCTCTACGAGGGCGGCCTGAGCTTGCGACTCTCTGGGTTGCGCGGCGGTGGCCGCGTTGTCCGTAACCTGTGCACATTCGGGGCGCTGGTCACGTGGATCGTCGGCGCGACGGCCGGCCATCTGCTGCTCGACCTCGAGATCGGCATCGCGCTCTTGCTGGGGGCTGTACTGGTCGTTACCGGCCCGACCGTCGTCGGTCCGCTGTTGCGCTCTGTTCGACCTACCGGCCCCGTCGGCCCGATCCTCAAATGGGAGGGGATCGTCATAGACCCAATCGGTGCCGTCCTGGCCGTGCTAGTCTTCGAGTTCATCAGGAGCAGCGGGGCCGGAGCGGGGGCCGCCGGGGTCGTCGGCACGCTGGCCAAGACCGTCCTCTTCGGCGGCGGGCTGGGATTGGTCGGGGCGAGGATGCTGACTCTGCTGATTCACCGTTACTGGGTACCGGATTTCCTGCAAAGCGCCGTCTCGCTCATGTTGGTCGTCGCCGTCTTCGCAGCGGCCAACGCGATTCAGAGCGAGTCGGGCCTGTTGGCAGTGACGGTCATGGGTATCGCGCTGGCCAATCAGAAGCGTGTCGATGTCGAGCACATCGTCGAGTTCAAGGAGAACCTGCGCGTCCTGCTGCTCTCGGCCCTCTTCATCGTGCTCGCCGCCCGCTTGCGCTTCGAGGATCTGACCGCGGTCGGCTGGTCTGGCGTTCTGTTCGTGGCCGTGCTGATCTTCGTCGCCCGGCCCCTGTCCGTGTGGGTGTCCACCATCGGCATGGGGCTTGGACGGGGCGAACGGCTGTTCCTGGCCTGGGTGGCGCCGCGCGGCATCGTCGCGGCCGCCGTCGCCTCGATTTTCGCCATGCATCTCGAGGAGCACGGCGGCCACGCCGGCACCCATCTGCTCGTGCCGATCGCGTTTCTGACAATCATCGGCACGGTCGCGGTCTACGGTCTGACGGCGCCACTGGTCGCGCGCAAGGTGGGCGTGGCGGTCGCCAACCCACAGGGACTCCTTCTAGTCGGTGCGCAGCGCTGGGTGCGGGCGCTGGCCGTTTTGCTGCGCAAGAGGGGCTACACGGTGTTGCTGGTGGATAGCAATCGTGAAGAGACCGCCGCCGCCCGCATGGAGGGCCTGCCGACCTACACGGGCAGCATTCTGGGTGAAGGTGTTCTGGACGAGCTAAATTTGGGGGGCTTGGGGAGGCTGTTGGCCGTGACGCCCAACGACTGGGTCAATGCCCTGGCCGTGCGGCGTTTCGCGCGCGTCTTCGGCAGCGCCGAGTGTTACCAGTTGCCGCCAACCGGAGCGTCCCAGGACAAACGCGGACATCACCGTCATCTGCAAGGTCGGTGGCTGTTTGGCGCCGAACACACTCACGCCGATCTGAGTTGGCGCTCCGGCGAACGAGCCACGGTCAAGGCTACGCCGTTGACCGAGGAGTTCGACTATGCCGCCTTCCAAGCTCGGTATCGCGACAGCGCCGTGCCGCTGTTGATCGTCACCGCCAACGGTCGGCTAAGCGTGATGACGGCCGATGATCCGCCCGCTCCGGTAGCCGGTCAGACGGTCATCAGCCTGCTGCTGAAACGCGGTCCCGATCAGTAGCAGCGCAGCCGACAGCAGCGCTCACCAAGCGTACCGCACGGCGGCGGCCACGGACAGCATGAGCAGCGCCGCGGCCAGCCAGTCGCCGACGCGCACCGGGGTTTGGCGTACCCAGGTTCGCCGAGTGTGCAGCCCGAACGCGCGTCCCTCCATCGACAGCGACAAGGCGCGCGCCGTCCGCAGAGCCGACACCAGCAGCGGCAGACACAATCGCCGTAGTACAAGCCACCAGCGTCGCAGTCCGCCGGCGTCGTAGGCTACTCCGCGGATCAGTTGGGCGCGGTACACGTGCTGAGCCTCGACACGGAACACCGCCACCAGTCGCAGGGCGGTAGTCAGCGCGAATCCCCAGCGATAGGGCAGCCCGAGTTGTACCAGCGCGCGAGCCAGGTCGAACGGTTCGGTGGTCGTCACGAATACCGAACTCATGATGACCACGGCCAGCAGTCGGCCCGCCGCCCGCAGCCCCGCCAGCAGACCCTCGTCCGTCACCGGCCCAATCACTGGTCGGCCCGTGCGCGTCAGCACGACCTGCGCCACCAGGATTGACACTCCCAGTATGATCCACAGACGCAGACCTTTGGCTCGCCAGGGCGGCGTGCCCGATAGCCACAACAGCAGCACAGCGACCAGCGCCACCGCCGGCGGCAGCAGCGGCGCGCCTAGGATGAAAACCGCCACCGTTACCCACGTCAGCCAGGCTAGCTTGGTCGCTGGGTGCAGGCGGTGCAGTGGCGATTGGCCGGGGCGGAAGGTCATTGCGGCGGCATCGCACCGAGCGACTGACCGTCGGCGTCCGGCGTGTCGAGGGCCGGTAGATACGCAGTGTGGCCCAGCTCGCGGAGTTGCTCGAACGCCTGTTGAACCGGCGCGTCCACGATCAACCGGCCGGCGTCCATGAACAGCAGCCGGTCGCAGGCGCGCAACACGATGCGCGGATCGTGCGTGACCATCAGGCACGCCCCGCGCTCCGCAGTGCCGCAATCGCGCGCTTCGGCCGCCGGCCGGGCCGCCAGTACTCTGGCTACCACCTCCAGCACGAACTCCACGTTTTCCCAATCCTGCCCGGCGAATGGTTCGTCCAGCAGCAACAGACGCGGCCGGTGCAGCAATGCCGAGATGACGTTCAGCCGGCGTTTCTGCCCCCAACTCAAACGGAAGGGATGGTCCGTGGCGCGGTCGCCCAGGCCGGCCTGCTCCAGCAACCTGGTCGCTTCATGCTCGCACGACTCGGTCACCATATCGAAGTTGCGGCTGGCGAATAGCGCCTCGGCACGCACGCCATCGGTTACCAGTTGATGATCGGCGTTCTGAAAGACAAGCCCAACCCGGCGGGCCAGACGCGAGACCGCAGCCGCGTTGGCGACCTCGCCGCAGACCCGAACCGTTCCACCAGCAGGCTTGGTCAGACCCATCAGACTGTGCAGCAGCGTTGATTTTCCGCCGCCATTGGGGCCCATGATCGCGACGACCTCGCCGGTGCGGACTCGCAGGGAGACGTCGTCGATGATCTTGCGGCCCGCGACTTCAATGGTCAGCGAATCGACTTCGACCAGCGGCGCTGCCAACTCACGCGCGTCGATGTCCACCGGGCCAGCGGCGTGGCAGGTGGTCACGCTGGCGCCGGATGCCCGTGGCGTGACGGCCTCCGTCGCGGGAGCCTCGCCCACTGGAATATCCGCGACGATGCGGCCGGCCTCCATGCGGATCAGACGCGGCCGCAGCGGCAGTAGGTGGGCCAGCTTGTGCTCGATGATCACGACCGTCAGCCCCGTCTGCTTGCGCAGCTCGGCCAGCGTCTCGAACAGGGCCAGCGCGGCCCCGGGATCCAGGCTGGCGGTCGGTTCGTCGAGCACGAGCGCTGCCGGCCGACCGGCCAGCAGGGAGGCCACCGCCACACGTTGCTGTTCACCGCCGGATAATGTGGTCAGCTCGCGGTCGCGCAGGTGCGTGATCCCGAGCAGCCGCAAGGCCTCGTCAATGGCGCGCGTGATCTCGGCTGGGGCCGCCCGGCGATTCTCAAGACCGAACGCGAGTTCGTTCTCAACCGTCAGCGTGGCGAAGTGAACCTCGGGGTTCTGCTGCACGAGGCCGATCTCACGCGCGATCCGGTGTACCGCTGTGGTGGCAACGTCCAGGCCGCCGACGCGTACAACTCCCCGAGCGTGACCGGCCTGGTGGTCAATGAGCAGGCCGCACATCGCCAGTGCCAGCGTCGTCTTTCCGGAGCCGCTGGGGCCGGTGATGGCCACGAACTCGCCCGGCTGAATCGATAGATCCACACCGGTCAGCGCCGCGCGACGCGACTCAGCGAACTGCCAGAAGAAGTTCTCGAAACATATCATCCAGCCGATATGTTATCGGCACCGGAGGACGGGGTCAGCACCCTGCGGGCAGAACTCGGCGGCCCGATGCCCGCCAGTCGCAACACGCCGAGCAGCCACCAGCCCAGGATTCCGGCCAACAATACTCCACCGGCGAATGCCATCACGGCCGTGATGGCCACGCCGATTTGGACCAACCGGTGCTGTAGCAACGACGTCGCGAGTGCGAACACGAACACGTTGCTTGCCGCGGCGGCCCCGCCCGCGACGGCGTACACCACAATATGATGTCGGCGCAAGGCCAGCAGCCAGATAACGTCCACCACAAGCCCGGCTACCAGACAAACGGGCACCACTAGCAGCCCGTGCGGGTTGCCCGTCAGCAGTTCGACCCCCCCCTTGAGCAAGGCGGTCGCCGTCGCGGCGCCGGGTCTGCGAAGCAGTCCCAAGGCGAGAATGAGCCACAGCACATGAATGCCGGCCATGAACTGAACCGGCATCCCGGTCACGCCGCTGATGACCTTGCCGACCATACTGACGACGCTGCCCGACATGCCGCCCAGGGCCGCCAGCGCCGCTATGACCAGCAAGTCCTGCAAGGAGAAATACGGTGCGCGCCGCCCGCTCATGTCCCAGTCCCGGGCGCCGCGCTCGGCAGCACCGTGATTCGAACGATGTTCAGCACCCAGTAGTTGCCCGGCAGCTCAGGCGGAACGAAACGCAGCGGGCACTGCGCGTCCACCTCATGCAACCAGCGCCCATCGCCATCCTGTATGGCCACGATGGCCGAGTGGGCTTCGGCGAGCGAGCATATCGTGCGATAGCCATCGCCGGCCTCTAGCTTCAGTTCCACCGGACCGGGCTTGAGCCCCGCGTCATCGAGCAGTAGTTGCAGGGCCGGACCGCGCCAGCTCGTGCGCTCGTTGGGCGAGTGCGACTTGCTCAGCAGCACGTCGTCGAGCTTCGTCTGTTCCATCTCGGCTAGTTGGGTCAGTGTATACGTTTGCGGCCTCGTCACCCCGGGGCCGGCCAGTTCGAGTCGAACGCGGTCCGGAGTCAGCGGTTTGGTTGGTTCAGCCGAAGCGCAGCGCGTCGCACCAGTGCGGCCGTCCACCCGTGTCTGGCAACCGGCCAGGATCACAACGCAGATCAAACCTGCCATGCCGCTGACAGTTCGCAGATCAAGTGTCATGAGCAACAGTCTTCCTCATTGTGGTTCCCGCAGCCTATCCCACAACTCATGTGGCACTGGCAGCCTGCCGGTGTAATCACAGGCTGGAAGCCTGTGCCACATATTCTGGGCTAGGCTCTAACTGCCCAGAAGCGCTACGAACGCGTCAATGTCATCGAAATCGACCACGCCGGTGGCGTCGCAGTCGGCGCTGAGCCAGTTGCAATCTGGATACTGGTCGTAATAGGCCTCCGCGCCGCCCAGGGCTGCCACAAACGGGTCGATGTCGTCGAAGTCAACCACGCCATCGCAGTTGAGGTCGCCGGCCAGGCCCAGGTCGCCGGTCTTCATGGTGAT
>CAZUCH010000149.1:0-7571 GCA_964619045.1 uncultured Planctomycetales bacterium
AACGGTTATGCGAGACCGCCGGCCGCGTGTGCTATATGTCTTTCGGCAAGGGCCGCAAGACCAACGCCGAGTACCTCCGGAACATCATCGAGTCCGCCCACGGCTCGGTCCTCGAGCACGCCGTCTGGAACTTCGTGATCACCGGCGTTTCGCGCTCGTTCACTCATGAACTGGTTCGGCATCGGGCCGGCTTCGGCTATTCGCAGCTCTCGCAGCGCTACGTCGACGAATCGACGGCCGACTTCATCGAGCCCGACTGCATCGCCGAGGAGCCCGAGTTGCATCAGGTCTGGCTGGAGTCGATCCAGCAGTCGCACCAGGCTTACAGCCGGCTTGTCGAGGGGTTGCTGCACAAGTTCAAGGACGAGCCGGACGCCACGCTGCGCCGCAAGCTGGCCCGACAGGCATCCCGCAGCGTGCTGCCAAACGCCACCGAGACCAAGATATTCGTCACCGCCAACGGCCGGGCGCTGCGTCACTTCATCGAGGCCCGCGCCAACGAGTATGCCGAGATCGAGATTCGCCGCGTGGCCATCAAGATATTGCGGCTGCTGCGCGCCGAGTCGGCCAGCATCTTCGGAGATTACGAAATAGTCGCGCTGCCCGACGGAACCGAGGTCGCGCGCACGGCCAACCGCAAGGTGTAAAGGCGCCACCGTCGAAGGAGCCAGCCCGTGAATCAAGCCAGCCGCCGCATGTTGAGTCTGACCGTCGCATGTCTGGTGCTACTCCTGGCCGCGGCTCCGGCAGCGGCCGAGTTGTCCGACGTCTACCTCAAGAACGGGTTGCGTCTGCGGGCCGATGTGACGATCGACGGCGACGAGCTGATCGTGCGCAACCTCGCCGGCGAATTGCGTCTGCCGCGCGCCGACGTGGAGCGCATCGTTCCGGTCGCAGCGCCGCCGGCCGCAACGCCGCCCGAGCCCGGCCTGCCCCCCGACCAAGATGACGGCCAACCGGCGACCCCGGTCGACGGTGATTTCGCACCGCCGCCGCCCTTGTCCAAGCGCGACATTCAACGGCTGAAGATGTTGGAACTGACGCTGAATGGTGACGCCGAACAGGTACGAGTTCGTTTTACGCGCAAGGGCAAGCAATTGGACCTGCCGGACCAGGTGCTGGAAGAGGTGCGCGCCCGGCCCGACTTCCGCCCCGAATGGGAACAGATCCTGACCCGCGGCCAACCCCACGAGCGTCTGCAACTCATCCTCCGACTGACGGGGACCGAGCACGCCGACCGCATCGACATCCAAAGCGATCCGGAGGCTTTCGCCATGTACCGGCAACGCGTGTTGCCGCTGATCAACCGCGGTTGTGCGCGCACCGGCTGTCACGCGGGCAAGAGCGCGCGTGTCTTCCGCTTCCCGATCGGATCGGGCAGCAGTGTACGCTGCGCCTACACCAGCTTCGTGTTGTTGGATCAGATGCGCACCGACGACGGTCCCCTGTTGAACCGCGCCAAACCATCCGAAAGCGTGTTGCTGGACTATCTGTCGCTGCCGGCGGGCGCTGACCGCGGCCATCCGGTGGTCGACGGCGGCCCGAAGTTCAAGCCCGTGATCCACAGCGTTGGCGATCGCGACTACCAGTACGTGCTCGAGTGGCTGGATTTCCTGATGGTCCCCCATCCGGACTACGAATTGGAATACCACAACCCCTACGCCACGCCGCCGACCAGTCAACCCACGCCCGAGTACCCCGTCGAAGACGGACCGGTAAGCGAAGACGAGCCGTCTGAATAGAGCAAGAAACCGCCACGCCACTATGGGACCTGGGGCCGGGCCGCTCGACGCGCTGGCGGCCTGATGAGCCGCCAACCACGCACGACCGCTGCCCCTTGCGGCTCACCCCCAGCCTGACAACCGCATGTTCTCGGACCAACACTCCGCGTGCCGCGGCCACATCGGCGGCCGACTTCCGCATTTCCCGGTCGCGCTCGATTGCCCCCGGGCCAAACCCCTGCCTATCGTCAGGTAGGAGGCTGGAAAGATGGCCCAGGATCTGTTCGCTATTCTCGGACTCGCCCCCGGGCGGCACGCCCCGCCGGAGATCGCCACGCGGTTCCTTGCTCGGCGTGAGCGACTGCTCGGACAACTGAGCGACCCCACGCGCCACCAGGAAACCCGGCGCCAACTGGACGATCTGCATCTGGCATATGCCACGCTGCGCGACCCGGCAAGCCAGGCGCAGTACTTGCGCAGTCAGAGTACCAACGACGACCCCGCCGGCGAATTGTGCGTGCTGATCAGAGCGGCGATCGAGGACGGCCTGCTGCGCCACTCACGCCGCCAGGAGATCATCGAACGCGGCCGTGAGCTGGGCCTCAACGACTTCCAGACGCAACTGCTGATCGCTCAGGTGCAGTTCGGCGACGACGGCATCTCAGCGAAGTCCAAGCCACAGGTCGTTCGCCGTCGCGAACAGGACTCGCGCATTGGACTGCGCGCCGTGGGCGTAGGCACACTGGCACTGGCAATGTTCCTGTTCGCGGTACGCTGGCTGGGAATCTAGAACCTATCCCACTGCCAGTACTCCGTCCCGGCGCTTCTGTGGAGTTCGCTGGGTGCCACTGCTCTTGAGCAGTGCCCTGCCAACCCCGATACCGGAACGCACTGCTCAAGAGCAGTGGCACCCCACGGGGCTCACAGCATCGAAGGCGAAACGTACCGGGGTCTTCCCCCCCCCTGTGGCACATGGCTGGGGGATGGCTTCTTGAACGCGGCGCTCCCCATCACATGCTCTCCGTGACTTCGTCAATCCACGGCAACAAGAATCGGGCCATCTGAGTCTGCACGAAGTTGAACACAAAGTGCGCTATGATGACCGCCAGCACACTGCGCGACAGCACGAAGAACGTGCCCAGAACCGCGCCAACGGCCAGTATCTGCGCCGCGCCCAGCCAACCTTGTGCCAGGTGCAGGCTGGCGAACAGCAGGCTCGATATGAACACCGCCCAGGCCCAACTGCCCGTGATTCGGCGCAGGTACGGGATCAGCAAGGCGCGAAACAGCAGTTCCTCATGAATCGCGACCTGGGTCATCAGCAGTATCGTGTCGAGCGTGTTGTCGATCGGAAGCTGGTCGAGAAACTCGGCCCGATGTTCCAAATCCTCCTGCAGCCCCGGCATCGCCATCACCACGGCCATGATGATTACCATCACAACCAAGAAGACGGCGTAGACCGCTCCCACTGTCGGCACGGACCACAGCACCTGCCGCCAGGGCCTGCTGACCTGCAAGCCGAATGACGCCGGCGCGATGCCCTGGCGCCACATCAAGTAGCCGGCCAGAGCTATCAGCAAGAGAGCGTCAAACCCCTTGTATACGGTCAGTGCGGCGCTGTGTGGCGCCTCGGGCATCTCCGTGATCAACCCCGTCATCGCCTCCTGGAGGCCCACCGGCAGCACCAGCGCAACCACCAGCACCAGCCCCAGGTCCAGCCCCGCCTCGCGACGCGAAAGCTGCTCCAGCACCGGCGGCGCCATTGGCGTCCGGCAGCGGGCAGCCACGTGGATCGGACGGGCGTACACCAGATCAACCGCCGGCAGCTCGGGATTCGGGATATTCTCGTCCATACCGCTACTCATCGGCCGCCAGCAACCTCTCCGAGACGCGCGCTCCGCGTCCGACCGCTTGCCGCGCCGCCATCGAGCACGATAATACCCTCCTCAGTGAGACTCGTCGCCACGCTCGGAGAGCATATGTCGGCTAGAAGCAAACACACCTTGGGCCCTAAGGGCGGCTTGCGGGCCGGCGAGCGAGCATTGCGCGGCTGGAACTGGACCGGGAGCGGCAGATTGCTCTCGAAGCCGGTTCGCTGTAAACGCGAGGAGTGGTACCTGGCCCGCGTGCAGGCGGCCGCGGGCGCCGACCTCACTGGCGCCACTCTCCTCGTCGTTTTCCTCAAGGACGACGCCGTCATCACACAACGTTGCCTGCGGACCCATCTGCCCGAAGGCCCCGCCGCGCGCGACGAACTGCTCGGCTGGATTCAGACGCCCGAGGAAGCGACCCACTTGCGGCTATGCGTACCCGACGTCGCGCTGGCCGGCCAACTGGGCGAAATCGTGCTGCACAACATCTCGGAGCGCGATCCCAAGTGCCACCCACTCGCGAGCATCCCGCGCTGGAACACCTACCGCCCGCCATGGTCCATTCGGCGTATCATCCTCCCCGGCAACCTCGAAGGACTGGCCGACCACCTCGCCGATGTCGAGATCGAAACGCTCAAAACGCCACGCTCGATGGCCAGACTCACGCGGGCCGCGCGCGGGTCGGCGTGCGTGCTCGACCCCACCTGGGCGACCAAGCTCGGGCTCAAACTGGGTGATCTCGAGCGATTGGCGTCCAACTGCTGGCTGATTGTCGATCTGGACACGCTGGCCCGGCTCGTGACAGATTCCGGAGACGCCGACACCGAGTTGGTCACGCACGTCTCGCAGCACGGCATCATGTCCGCGCGGGTCGACTACGCCGACGTCCACACCCGCGGCCTGGCGCTCCAGGACATCGTCCCCTACACCACGCTCGACGACCGCGGCCGCTTCCGCATGCAGGCCCTCAAAACCACCGCGTCCTGGCGCAGGTTCGCCGACCAGACCGGCTTCGCCTCGCTCCTCTCGGGCGAAACCCCCTGGGAGCGCAAGCACGGCGACGTGCTCTCGGCGGCCCGGCCCACCAACTCCGGCGAGCTGATCGCGACCGACCTGCCCTGGCTGGTCGCCGGGCTCCACGGACCTCTGCTGGCCCCGCGTATCGCCACACACCTGCTCCGCATGCATCTGGGGCAGCCGATCCCCGACAACGTGCAGTACTGGAACCGCTGGGATGATGGAAACGTCATCGTGCGCGACATCGGCGACCTTACTCGCCGCTGCCCACCACTGCGGACGCTGCGCTGGGCCTCGACGACGCCCGGGCTGGCTCATCTGGGCATCCGCCTCGACGCCTCAACGGGCACCGCTCGCCGACACCTTGTGATTCGCACCGGGCGCATGGACGGCCTGGACGTGCATGACGGCCTGCCGCCCGAGCCCATGGTGATTTTCCTGAAGACGCTGGTTCGCGAGCAGCGCGACCAGACGCCCTGGGCCGCGCGCCACCTGGCTAATCAGACCGTCACCTGGCAGTTCGACACCGCCGACGGCCTCAAGTACGCCGCCAACTTCGACGCCGCCGACGAGCTGGACGCCAACCAGTTGGAGATCTCCGAGGCAGTCGTTCGGCTACGGATGGCGACCAACGAGTCACCCGCCGCGGGCGCCCAGTCGTCCGTCATCACTCTGCCGACCGACGAGGGTCTGCACGGCGACCGCTCGCTCCAGCTCCAGAACCTGCTGACACGACGCCTCCGGAAGCTGATTGAGGAATGACGATTGGGGCTTGAGGACTAGACTGGAGAATCTGTGTCGCAGGACAACACGTTTAGCACACCCGACTGGGCTCGGGACGCGATCTGGTACCAGATCATGGTCGACCGGTTCCGCAACGGGAATCCGGACAACGACCCGCCGGCCACGCGACCCTGGACCAGCGAGTGGTTCACTCCGTCGCCGTGGGAGGGACGCGACGGCCAGACGTTCTACCGCTATTACGCGCACCGACGACACTATGGCGGCGACTTGGACGGGCTGGAGCGGAAGTTGCCGTATCTGCGCGAACTGGGCGTCAACGCGCTCTACCTGAACCCCGTCTTCAAGGCCGAATCGCACCACAAGTACGACGGCCAGAACTATCTGCACATCGACGACCACTTCGCCGCGCGCGGCGACTACGACGAGGTCGCGGCCAGCGAGGATCTGCTGGACCCCTCCACCTGGCAATGGACGCCCACCGATCTGCGCTTTCTGGATTTCCTGCGAGCGGCTCATTCGCAGGGCTTCCGCGTGATTATCGATGGCGTGTTCAACCACGTCGGGTGCGACCACCCGGCGTTCCAGGACGTCCTAGAGAACGGAGCTCGGTCGCCATACGCCGACTGGTTTGACGTCACGTCCTGGGAGCCCTTCGCCTATCGCGGCTGGGCCGATCACCTCGAGTTGCCGGTCTTCAAGAAAAGCCCTCAGGGGCTGGCCAGCGACACGCTCAAACAGCACATCTTCGACGTCACGCGCCGCTGGATGGCGCCGCATGGCGACCCGGCCGACGGCATCGACGGCTGGCGGCTCGACGTGCCCAACGAAGTACCGATGCCGTTCTGGCCCGAGTGGCGCGAGGTTGTTAAGTCAACCAATCCCCAGGCCTACATCACCGGCGAAATCTGGGAGCGGGCCGATGCCTGGCTGGACGGCCGCAGTTTCGACGCCGTCATGAACTACGGCTTCGCCGAAGCCGCCACGGCCTGGATCTTCGATCGGCGCCACAAGATCAACGTCAGCGAGTTCGATCAGCGTCTGCGCCGGCTGCGCGTGGCTTATCCGCACGCCGCCACGATGGTGATGCAGAACCTCATCGACAGCCACGACACCGACCGAGCGGCGTCGATGGCCCACAACCCCGACCGGGCCTACAACAGGACCAATCGACCGCAGGACAACGGGCCGCGGTACTGCAATGCCAAACCGTCCGCGACCGAGTATGCCCGCCTGCGACTCGTGGCCCTGCTCCAGATGACGTACATCGGAGCGCCGATGATCTACTACGGCGACGAAGCCGGTATGTGGGGCTCGGCCGACCCGACCTCCCGTAAGCCGATGCTGTGGGAGGATCTGCAACCATACGAGCGGGCCGACGAGAACTTCGTGCTGACCGAACACCTGGAGTTCTACCGCACGATCATCGCTATGCGCAACGCCCATTCGGCCCTACGCGGCGGGACGTTCCAGACGTTGCTGGCCGACGACGATAACGACGTCTGGGCCTTCCTGCGAAAAGACGATAACGAGCAGCTCGTCGTCGCGCTCAACGCGTCCACGCGGCCGCGCGCAGTGGACATCCCCCTGCCGATCGGTGCTCCCGGTTCGTGGCAGGCGCTACTGGACACGAGTAAGTCCCCCGCCCTTCCGCCGCGCTCAGGAGTGGGGCACCCAGTTGTCGTGGCGCACGAGGGGCGAGTGTGCATCGAAGTGCCGGCGTTGGGTGGCTGCGTGCTGGCGGCCGAGTAGCACATCCGTCCCCCGAATCGGCAGTAGCGGATCAGTACCCCGAGCGTGAGCGAGCGGGAATGGATGGGGCACTCGGCGGGCAGATGATGCGTCGAGACGCATCCTGGGACTCTGTCCCGGAGACTCTGTCGTGTGCCACTGCTCTTGAGCTTGCTGTTACCCACATCCGCGGAGATGCCCCGTAGGGGCACATGAGAATAGCCCAGCGATTTATCGCTGGGATAACAGCGTCAGACAGGAACATAGTCCCGGAGGGACGATTGAACCGTCGAGCAAGATTCAGCCGTCCCTCCGGGACTCAGACCGTTGCCGACCATCGCAATCCCAGCGATAAATCGCTGGGCTATTATCGAATGTCCCTCCGGGACACGTTCCAACCCGCCTGTGACGACTCGAAGATGTGGGTAACAGCAAGCTTGTGAGCAGTGCGCCCCGCCGCCCATGAATCCCCCCAGTCCCCACGCAGCAA
>CAZUCH010000150.1:0-7567 GCA_964619045.1 uncultured Planctomycetales bacterium
GAGCCGGATTCCCGAGGATACGCGGGCTGCGATGACGACCGAGCAGGTCCAGGCGATCAATACCTCCAATGTCAGCATCCGCTACCTTACCGGGGACCAACGGATGGACCTGACCACTGAGCAAGTTCAGAATCTGGGCTGGAGCGACATCAAGTACGTCCCCGCGGACCGAATCCCCGACTTGACGCCCGAGCAGATCGGGACGATCCCGAACGACTACGAATTCACGCGGATGTCCGTCGAGCAGCGTGACGCCCTGACGCACGATCAGATCCGCGCCATCAGTCCGAACGTCAGCCGCGTGACGACCATCGGCACCGACGGGGCCGACACGCTCGCCGGCGACGGCTCCATCGACAACATCAAGGGCGGTGCGGGCGATGACATCCTCACCGGCGGCGACTGGAACGACGTACTCGATGGCGGCGAAGGCAGCGACGTAATGGACGGCGGCGCCGGCCGCGACATGCTCATCGGCAGCGGCGGCAACGACCGCATGGACGGCGGCGCCGGCGACGACACCTTCCGGTTCGAAAACGCCGCCGACGGAGACGTGTACACGATCGACGGCGGCGAGGACAGCGACACGATCGACCTCCGCAACTACAACGCCGAGGATATTACAGTTGCCAGCGGCCAAATCACCGTCGCATTGCCGGAAGGTGGCTCGTTCACGATCGAGTATAGCAACGTCGAAGCGGTCGAGCTGGCCGACGGGCCGCTTCACGGGCTTAATAACACGCCGCCGGTCGCTGAGGACGTCAGCGTGGCCACGGCTGAAGACACTGCCGTGGCGGTCACGCTGGCGGCGAGCGACGCGGATGCCGGCGATCAGGTAGAGTCGTATCGGGTCGAGAGCCTGCCGGCCAACGGAACGCTGACGCTCAATGGCCAGCCAGTCGCCGCCGGCGATGTTGTCAGCACCGCGGACATGACTGGTGGGGCCTTGAGCTTTGAGCCGGCTGACAACTGGAGCGGCGCGACGGACTTCGAGTTCAGCGCCTATGACGGCGATCAGTGGTCGCAGGAGCCGGCGACCTTCAGCATTGAGGTTACGGCGGTCGACGACGCCCCGGACGCCGCCGATGACTCGATGATCGAGACTTACCGGATCGATCGTGATTACGGCGACTACAGCGACATTGGCGATATCCAGCCGGGAGCGCCGGCCGGCGTTACGGTCACCGGCATTTACGCCCATGGCAGCGCGGATAATCTGCTCGATGGCAAGCCCGAGCTGGAGACGCTCTCTAGCCACAGATATTTCGACCACGGTTCGCTGGGCCAAACCGGATACAACTACATGGGCGGCCACGACTGGTTCGCCGACAACGACATCGACCGCAGCGAACTGCGCAACGGCGTGATCACCTTCTCCGACGGCACTGTCGGCCTGATCGGCACGACCTCCAACGGCTGCGGCGATCACGAGAACGCCTATGTCTACTACCGCGCTTACGATGTCGAGGCCGAGAATTTGCTCTCCACGGCGGAGGACACGACCCTCGAGTTCAACGCCGACGCGCTGTTGGCCAACGACACCGACGTTGACTCTCCGGCGGATTCGCTGAACATCGTTTCCGTCCAAGGCGCCGAGCATGGAACGGTCGAGTTGAGCGACGACGGTAGAATCGAGTTCACGCCCGACGCCGATTTCCACGGCACCGCCACGTTCACCTACACCGTCGAAGACGCCGGCGGGAATCAGGACACGGCCACGGTATCGGTCGCGGTCCTGCCAGTGGACGACGCCCCGGTCGTTGACGCCGGCCTGGATCAGACGGTTGCGGAGGGCGAACTGGTCACGCTGTCGGCCAATGCCACTGACCCTGATGGGCAGGGGCTGACCTACGAGTGGATCCAGACCTCCGGCCCGACCGTGGAACTGAGCGACGCGACGTCCGCCGAGCCGACCTTCATGGCGCCGGAGGGTCCGTCCGACAGCGCCGTCACGTTCGAATTGCACGTCTCCGATGGCAAGCACACTAGCGTCGATACGATGAGCGTGACGATCATCGCTGTCGCCGATGCGCCGCCGACCGATGGAGGTCAGGACGACGCCGGCGAAGCGATCGAAACGCTGCCGCCGCAGTCGTCGGCGGATGACACGAGCGTACCGCCCGAGGAGTTCGTGTCGCCGACCGTCAGTGACACTGCGGCGTCCGTTGATGAAGTTCCGTCGCCGGCGGGCGATCAGCCGGTTGCTGCCGGGGCTCAGGCCGCAGGTGCTGGGGCGCAGCCAGTGGTTTCGCCGCCCAGCGATGCGGTTTTGCCGCCCGATCAAGCAGCGCCGCCGCCGAGCGGATCCGAGCCCGGCAGAGACCGCTCTGCTGGTCCGAACTGGGATGGTAGCGAGGATCTGCGCGTACTCGATCCGATGGCCGACGTCGGCGACGACATACAAGTTGAGTCGCCCTCGCGTGTGTCAATGCCGAATCTGCCAGGAGCGTTCGGCACGCCGGACTCCTCGCAGGCAGTGCCGGCGGCTGATACGCAGTTCGTCGCCGATGGCCCGGAGTTCAAGCTGGAGGCTCAGCAGCTCTCCATGGAACCGGTTGAGCTGCCGGCGGAGATGTCCGGGCGGGCCTTCGACGACGTTTTCACCGTTGAGGGTCAGATCTCCGGGAACGCTGACGGTACGCCCGAGGTTCCGGTTGCCTCGCCATCCGGCTTGCAGCCGACGGTGGATGAGGAGCAAGCTCGGCTTGCCGATGAGTCGGACGAGGCCAATCCGGATGTTCGCAACAAGAGCCTGTGGGCCTTGATGTGGGGCATGCTGCGCGGCAAGGCGGGCTCTGACCGCCGGGCTGATGAGAATGCCACGGAGGCTGCCAAGCAAGCTGAGCGTCAGAAGCGGTCGTAGTGAGGTCGGGTTGAGCATGCGGAACAATCACATGCAGTCGATAGCAAACAACCCGAGGAGCGGCGTAACCCGGCACGTACTGCGCGCGTGGGTCTGTGCGACCCTTGTCATGGCTTTCGCACAGCCCTCCGGCCGGGCTGGTGACCAGTCGATGTCGGACTCGTCGCCACGCATGGCGTTAGCGGGCGCGGGCACGGTTGTTGGTTTCACGGCGCCATTCAGGATCGTCACGTTGGCGGCTCTGCACCCGGGGCGCATAGAGGAACTGCCCGTTGCTGAAGGGGAATCGGTCGCGGCCGGTCAGCCGGTGATTCTCCTGGATGACACGGTCCAGCGCCGGCGTGTCGAGATCGCCAGGGTCTTGGCGGAATCGACGGTCGAGGTCGAGTTGGCCCGTGTGCGCCACGAGCATGCTCGGCGCCAGCTGGAGCGTCTCGAGAGTCTGGCAGGCCCCTCCTCGGTTTCGACCAAGGAGTTGGGGGATGCGCGCACCGATGTCGAGGCCAGCGAGCTCGAATTCCAGCAGGCACGCATGAGGCACGAACAAGCGGTGCAAGAGCACGCGCTGCAGGAGGCGCTGTGCGCCGAAATGCACGTCCGTTCGCCGTTCGCGGGCTACGTGTCGGCGCACCTCAAGCAGGTAGGCGACAGCGTCGAGGACCGCGAGGGAGTGCTGACACTCGTGCAGCTTGATCCGCTGGTCGTCGCGCTCGATTGTCCATTGGAGTTGGCGGCGAACGTCGCATGTGGTCAGGAGGTCACGGTTCGACCGATTGACGGAGTCGGCCCCGTGCGCGGCGGAGAGGTGTTCTTCGTCAGCAAGGTCGGCGACCCGGCCAGCCAGACGTTCAAGATAAAGATCCGCGTGCCCAACAAAGGCGCCACGTGGATGGCCGGGATGCGCGTCAGTGTCAGTCTTGACGAGGCCGCCCCGATTACGACCGCCGGCGGGCTAGCTTCCGGAAAGTGAGGCCACTTGTGAATCTGTTTGACGATGATACCGCGCCCGCCGCGCCCGACAGCGATGGCGCGTTCGACTTGCTGAAAGAGCTGGAGCGGAACAAGTCCGACGACATCCGCCGCCAGCGCTCGCACTTTCGGGTAGCGATAAAGGCCAAGGTGACGCTCCAGCCGGCCAACGCCAGTCAGATGCTCGATTTCAGGCTCCAGGGTACAACCGGCGACGTGTCCGAAGGCGGGTGTCAACTGCTGTTCCCGATGCCGGTCAACGTTGGTGACGTGTACCGCCTGGCGTTTGACCGGGGCGAGTTGGATCTGCCATTGACGTTCGCGCGCTGCGTGCGCTGTCGCCTGCTGCGCGAGGACGCCTTCGAGGCCGGTTTCACGTTCTTCGCGCCGATCTCGATGCCGGCGAACCTCCACGAGCAGGCCACCCGGTGATGACGCGAATGTGACGGTTCGGAGTATGACACCGCGATGAACTCGACGAAGCACCAAGAACATTCCGATGCGTCCGCCAGCGCCAGCGATTCCGCCAACTGGGGAACGGCCAGTCCGCACGGCGAGATTCTGGCCGCCGCACGCCGTGCTACGTCGGTGCACGCGTTCCTGGCCGAGGCCCTGGCGTGTATCGCTCACTCGTTCGGCAGCCCGTTTGCGGCGCTCTATGTACGCGGCGGCTCGGAAGTGATCGAGGAAGAGACTCACAGCGGGTCGACCGACCCGGGATTCTGGCGGCCGGCGGTACAGCAGTACCTGACCGACTCACTAGCAGACAAGGCCGCCCGGGCCCAAGTGCTCAGCGCTTCCGACGCCGGCCTCAAGATCACGCTCTTGTCCGCGCCACTGTTCAACACCGCCCTCGGAATCAGCGGGGCGGTCGTTGTCGTCGTGCGGGGCGGGTCCGATGAGGCCCGCACTCATCTGCAAGCGCTCGAAGCTCTGGTCGAGCTTACGGCTTCGGCGATCGAGATGGCCCGCGCGCCCGCGGCCGAGACCGCATCCGCCGCCGCCGCTCCCAACCAGGCCCTGGCTCGTGCCGCGCTGGTGTCGTCGCCCGAGGAGTTGGCCTTCGCCATCACCAACAATCTGCGCGCCAAGCTGGGTTGTGAGCTGATCGCGTTGGGCTTGGTCGCCGCGCGGAAGATCCGCATCCTCTCCATTGCTGGACAAGATGAAGTGAAACCGCGCAATCCGGGCGTTGCCCAGTTGCGGGCCGCCATGGAAGAGTGTCTTGATCTGGGCAAACCAATCGTCTGCCAGCAAGACGGCGCCTGGGAGCAGGAGGCTCTCACGTCCGGCTTCCGGTTGCATCAACAGTGGCAACACCTGGCCGGCGGCGCCTCGGTCGTTTCGATTCCGTTGAACGCCGGCGAACGCTGTGTGGCGGTTCTCAGCATGAGACGCCGAGCGGAAGAGCCTTTCAAGAGCGAGCAACTCGAAGAGGTGCGCGCTTTGGTCGAGCCGTTTGCGCCGGCGCTGTTGCTCGTTCGTGATGCCTCGCGCACCCTGCCAAGGCACATTGCGGATACTGCCCGAGGGTCGGTGGCGGCGCTTGTTCAGCCGGGGCATCGCGGGCGGAAGCTGCTGTGCGCCCTGGCCGCCGCCGCCGCGTTGTGGTTCTGCGTCGGCACCTTGGATTACAGGCTGACCGTCGCGGCCACGCTGACACCCGCCCAGCAACGCCACGTGGCGGCACCGTTTGACGGTACGCTTCTGACGTCGTCGGTGTTGGCGGGCGACGTTGTGCACGCCGGCGACGTGCTGTGCGAGTTCGACCGGCGTGAGCTGGAGCTGGAACGCGATCGGCTGCGCTCACAACTCGCCGTGCTCGAGCGCGAACACATGCGTGCTCTGGCCACCGAGCAGCCGGTCGAAGCACAGCTGGTTGGAGCAAATCAACGCCTGACCCGCGTGCAATTGGCGATCACCGAGCAGCGCATCGAACAGGCCGTGCTGCGGGCCCCGTTCGACGGCGTGGTCATTAGCGGTGACCTTCGCAAGCAGATCGGTGCCGTGATGCGGCAGGGCGAGCCGCTATTCGAGATCGCTCCGCTCGACAATTGGACGCTCGAAATGGACATCCCCGAGAGTGTCGCCGGCGACCTCATCGCCGGGCTCGAGGGTGATGGCGGAGGACGGAGTTTCGCCGGGCGCTTTGCCGGCAGCGCGCGCCCCGAAGCGCCTCAGCCCTTTGAACTAACGCGTGTGCGGCCGCGGGCCGAGGTCAAGGATGGACGCAATGTCTTCATAGCCGAGGCCGACATGGTGCCCGAGGTTGATTGGATGCGTCCCGGAATGGAGGGCATTGCCAAGGTCGACCTCGGCCCCCGCCCCGTGTGGTGGGTCGCCCTGCACGGGATCCTCGACCGCCTGCGAATGAGCTACTGGCTATGAGCAATCCACAACCCGACCAGCCTTCGCTCGCCGAGCGGCTGCGCGACGTGCGCGTCGGACTGCGACAGGATCTCGATGTTAGCCGCCATGTCTTCCGCGGCGAGCCATCGTATATCGTACGCGACCCGATCACTTTCGGAAGCCATCGTTTTAGCCCGGCGGACTACGGCGTGCTCGTGAGCATCGATACCAGCCGCACGCTGGGTGAGATCTACGCCGAGCTGACCGAGCGCGACGGATGGGGCCCCGAGAACGAGGAGCCCTTCTACCAGTTTGTGTTCACGTTGCACGGTTTCGGTTTTCTGAACCTACCGATCTCGGACGACAAGCGACTCTATCAGCGCTACCAAGCCAAGAAGCGAGCCAAGACCAAACAGCGCCTCATGGGCTTCCTGTTTCTGCAGATTCCGCTGGTCAACCCCGACATGTTCTTGACTCGTACCATGCCGTGGGCGCGCTGGCTATACACCCGGACCTTCTTCGTGATCTGGCTGCTGCTGGTCGGCGCCGCCTTCTACATCGGTGCCACCAACTGGGATGACCTCGTTCAGCCGGTTCACGGCTTGCTCGCAACCCGTAATCTGGTCGTGATGTGGTTCACGTTGATCGGCCTGAAGATACTCCACGAATTCGGACACGCCTACGCCTGCAAGAACTTCGGCGGACACGTACCGGAGATGGGCGCGTACCTGATAGCGTTCACCCCCTGCGCCTACGTCGACGCGACGGCGTCGTGGGGCTTCACGCGCAAGCGAGAGCGGCTGATAGTCTCTCTGGCCGGCGTCTACGTCGAGATGATCTTCGCGTCCCTGGCCGTGTTCGTCTGGGCACTGACGTCCGAATCGCTGCTGAATGCGATCGCCTACAATGTGATCTTCCTGGCCGGCGCCGTGACGCTGCTGTTCAACATCAACCCGCTGATGCGCTACGACGGCTATTATGTCGCCAGCGACTGGCTCGAAATACCCAATCTGCGCGCTCGCTCCACCCAGTACGTGCAGGGGCTCGCCAAGCGCGTGCTGCTAGGCGTGAAGGCGGCGAAAGCCCCCGCCCAACGCCGGCTACGCTGCATTCTCGCAGGTTTCGGGTTCAGCGCGACCATCTACAAGTCGCTGGTCCTGGTCGGCATCGCGACAATGATCGCCTTCAAGTTCTCCACCGCCGGGCTGTTCCTGGCGGCCATGTTCCTGGGGTCGGCCGTGGTTGGAATGGTACGGCGACTGGCCGGTTACCTGTGGTTCGCCCAGGAAACAGCGCCAGTGCGCTACCGCGCCGTGGCGCTGAGCGTCGTGATATTCGCAGTCTTACCTGTGTTGGCGGCCCTGGTGCCCCTGCCGGCCACCGTGC
>CAZUCH010000151.1:0-7530 GCA_964619045.1 uncultured Planctomycetales bacterium
CCTGCGCGGCGGTATCGCATTCATCGCCGGCGGCATGCGGCAACGACTCTCCGGGAGCGGTTGCGTCGTCGTCTTCGCGCAGCCAGTCAGGCTCTTCGCCTAGTTCGCGCATGGCGCGGTCGATGGTCTCGACGGTCTCAGACGCCCGGCGTAACGAATCGTCGAGCTTGAATTCCAACATGGGGATCTTGCGGAGCCGCAACTCAGGCCCCAGAAGGCGGCGCAAGCGCCCGGAGGCGCTCTCGAGCGCTACGAGGCACAGCTTGCGGCGCGACTCTTCAGCCATGACGCTGACGAAAATGCGGGCCACGGAGAAGTCCGCGCTCACCTCCACGCGCGTGATGGACGTAATGGGGTGAATCCGCGGATCGCTAAGGCGCGCGTGAATCGCGTCGGCCACAATCGACCGTATAAGGCTGCCAACGCGCTCGGTTCTTCGGGATGCCATCGCGATACCGCTAACTTACTTGATCTGGCTTGGAACCGGCCGGGTCGGCGGCCGCGATCAAAAAAACTCGGTGTCATACTCCAACAGGGACACGTGCGGGTTGGCGCGGATCTCATCGACGATCTTCGCCAGGGCGCTTTCCACGAAGCGCGACTGGTTGGCCACCATGGCAAGACCCAGCGTCGCCGCCTGCCGGTGGTCAAGGTCATCTACTTCAGCCACCGACACGTTATGCCGGTTCGAGAGCCGATCCTTCATGCTCTTCACAACCCGGCGTTTATCCTTCAGCGAGTGGGCCTCAAACACTGCGACCCTGACCCGCAAGACACCGACGATCATCATGCTCCCCACGAGCGCACCACGCCGGCGCTAGAGTTCCTGGGCAACCTCAATCAACTCGTATGCCTGGATTATATCACCCGGCTTGATGTCATCGAAGCCGCGGATCTTCACGCCACACTCCAGCCCGGCGCGAACTTCGCGGGCGTCATCGTGGAATCGCTTGAGCGAGTCCAGCGTTTTACCCTCGGTAATCACACGTCCGTCACGAACGAGCCGCACGACATGCTTGCGGTTGATAACACCATCGGTGACATAGGAACCGGCCACCGTTCCGACTCGCGAGACGTTGAATGTCTGGCGAACCTCGACCGTGCCGCGTATTTCCTCGTGCTGCAACGGCGCCAGCAAGCCGGCCAGTGCTTTGTGCAAATCGTCGAGCAGCTCATAAATAACGCGGTAGGTGCGAATCTCGACCCCAAGTTGGTCCGCCAACTGCCTCGCGCGATCCTCCGCGATCACGTGGAACCCGATCGCCAGAGCACCCGAGGCCTTGGCCAGATGAATGTCCGCCTCGCTCACCGCCCCCACGGACGAGTGCAGGATGTTCAGCCGGGCCTTGTTCACCGGGAACTCGTTCAGCGACTGCTTGAGCACCTCCACGGAGCCCTGGGTGTCGGCCTTCAAGATGACGTTCAGATCGGGAACTTCCGACTCGGCGGAGTCCAGAACGAGAGCCTCGAGCGTGCGCGGTTTGGTAACGACGGTCAGCGACTCTGTACGCCGCTGGGCAGCAACCTCCCGGGCGATTTCCTTGGCCTGTGACGGGCTGTCGACCTGGTACAGGCGGTCACCAGATGCGGGCAACTGATCGAGACCAGAAACCTCGATCGGCGTGCCGGGAAGAGCCAGCTTGACCTGCTTGCCCTGATCATCAACCAAAGCGCGGATTCGTCCGGAGCCGGGACCGCACACGATGCTTATGCCGGGTTTGAGCGTGCCTTCTCGAACGAGAACCTGGGCCACAACGCCGCGCCCGGCCCGCATCTGGGCCTCGATCACAATGGCCTGAGCGGGCACACTGTGGTCGGCCTTGAGTTCCATCAGCTCGCTCAGCGTACTCAAGTGAGACAGCAACTCTTCTATGCCGGTGTTGGCGGTGGCACTAGTCTTTATGAGGTCGGTATGTCCACCCCAGTCGGCGGGAGCCAAATCGTGCTCGGCGAGCTGCCCATACACCTTGTTCAGGTCGACTCCGGGTAGGTCAATCTTGTTCAGAGCGACGACAATAGCGACACCTGCGGCCTTAGCGTGGTTGATCGCCTCGGCCGTCTGCGGCATCACACCATCGTCGGCGGCAACCACCAATACCACGACGTCAGTCAAGTTCGCCCCGCGAGCACGCATCTCCGTGAAGGCTTTGTGGCCCGGCGTGTCGACGAAGGTGACGTCCCAACCGCCGCGCTTCACGCGGCAGGCCCCGATATGCTGCGTAATGCCACCTGCTTCGCCCGCCGTAACACGCGTCTTGCGGATGGCGTCCAATAGCGACGTCTTGCCGTGATCGACGTGCCCCAGCATGGCCACCACCGGCGGCCGCGGCTGAAGATTCTTGCGCTCGCGGTCGTCAAACTCCTGCTGGAGCCTCTCATAGGCCGTTTTGGCTCTCTCGACCGTGAGATGCATGCCCAGATCGATCCCCAGAAGCTCAGCCGTCTCGGCGTCGAGCGACTGGTTGATCGTCCACAGCCGGCCGGTGTGCTCCGTCAACCTCTTGGAGAGCGCGATAAACGGTACACCAACCGCAGAGCAGAACTCCTTGAGCACAATCGGTGCAGTGATGGTTACCTCTTGGCTGCGCAGCGCCGGGCCGCCTCCGCCACCCGCTTGTCGACGTCGCTCGGCCGCGCGTCGATCACGAAGCCCGTGACCGGTAACGTTGGCCAGGCGTTCCTTGCGCTCCAGCAAATCCTGATCACGCCACTCACGCAGCCGCTGATCCACATCAGTGGATGAACCGTGCCGTCGCGGACTCTTGGAGCGTGCCTTAGCCGCCTCCTCCGCTCCAGGTTTGCGTCCTTTCCCTCGTCCCCGCTTGGGGGGGGCGCTGGTCGCTGGTGGCGGTGGGGCACCCGGTCCGCGGGTGACTGGACCGCGAGTGAGCGGGCCGCGCGGCATGGCCGGCCGCGGTCCACGGGGACGAAGCGGGCGCTGCGGCTCAGGGGACTCGATGCGGATGACCGTCGGCCCCTTCAACGCGGCGGGCACCGGAACAACTTGCGGGCCGGCCGGTACAATCAGAGCGGGGGGCTCGGGCCTCGGCTCGACCGGGAGCACCTCTTGGGGCGCCGACGCCTCTAGCGGCGGGGACAACTCCTCGACTGCGGCAACCTGTTGCTCGGGAGCCTCACCCGCCGGTGGTTCATCAGTAAGTACGGGCTCCGCCGTAAGTACGAGCTCCGCCGTGTCGGCAGCCTCGACCACCGGCTGAGGTTCGGCCGGCGTCTCCACCCCAGGTGCCCGCGCGGCCAGACCAGTGTCGGGCTCGGCCGCCGTAACGGGTTCTGCCACCGGCTCGGCCGCAACAGTCACTTGGGCGGGGGCCTCGGCCTCGATGACCGCCCCGGCGGCGCTGTCTTCAACCGAAACCTCAACGGCCTCCGACGGCGCCGGAACATCGGCCGCCTCTTCGGTCGCGGCGCCCGTCATGCGGCGCTCCTTGCGCACGAGCTCTACATCCACGTGCTCGGCCGTTTCGATCGACGTTACGTCAGCCGCCGTTGAAAACCACTCGCGAATCGACTCGCCCAGTCCAATGGAGATGGCGGCCATGTGGTTCTTCAAGTCGATCCCCTCGGCGCAACATTTCTCAATGACCGCCTTGCTGGGGACGCCAAGTTCCTTGGCCAGTGAGTGAACTCTCAGCGTTTTGGCCACGCAGCACTCCGTGAGACAGACAGCATCGCCGGGAAGATCCCTCAGCACTGGGCTGGATCCAAGAACCACGGCAATTCGAACGCGCTCCGGACCATCAGCCGGCGCGCATATACAATGACACGGCGCCGGCCGAAACATCGAAACCGCCGACGCAACAACGGCGGCCCATTGGTCAACAGGGACCGCGCACTCCACTTTGAACCGTATAGGGTACTGTGAAAGCTATGCCCACGCCACCCTCCCCGGCAATCTTCCCACAAATATCACGCCTTCGCCGACCGAGACCCAACCGCGGTCGTTGACAGAGCCCCAGCGTCTCACTACCGTACGCCGTTCGCTAACGACATCCCGGATCACCGCCACGCAAATACGCTATGGAACGAGTGCCCCACCGATCTCCGGCGTGGCGCGGGTCGGGACGTTGCCTGGAAGCCGCGCCGCCCGCGATTGGGGCGACAGGAGATCACGATGCGAGTCTTCATGCTGGGCTGGGAGTTTCCGCCCTTCATCAGTGGTGGGCTGGGGACGGCCTGCTTCGGCCTGACACGCGCCCTGGACCGGATCGGGACCGAAGTCACCTTCATCCTCCCGCGACCGGTCGAGAACCCCGGACAAAGCCACGTGAGAGTCCTTTCCCCGGCCACCGTGTTGGCGGATGTAGCGGAGCCCACCGGCGCCGAGACGCTGGAAAGCTTGTTCCAGCACACAAAGTTCCAAGCCGTTGCCGCCGCCCTGCAACCCTATGCCCGGCCCGAGGATAGCACCCCGCCGAAGGCCGCGGTCGTTGCTCGATCCCGCGGCCGTCTGGCCGCGGGTGCTCCGCCGAGTAGCCGGGCCGGTCAGCTGTCACGCCGCGTGGCGCCGCCCGCACCGCTAGCGCCGAATAGTACCTCCCCGGCTGCCGACAATTATGCCGGCGACATGTTCGCCCAGGTCGAGCGCTACGCCGCCTTGGGCTGTGCATTGGCCACCGAGGACGATTTCGACGTGATTCACGCCCACGACTGGATGACGTATCCAGCCGGGATCGCGGTTCAGCTTCAGAGTGGCAAGCCACTGGTTGTGCATGTTCACTCGACCGAGTTCGATCGTACCGGCATCAACGTCAACCAGCGCATCTACGACATCGAACGGGCCGGGATGCACGCCGCCGACGCGGTCATCGCCGTCAGCCACCTGACACGCAACATCGTCATCAAGCACTACGGGGTCGATCCACGCAAGGTAGAAGTCGTCTACAACGCGATTGATGAAAGCGACCCGGTCGAGCACGTCGAACTACCGCCGATTGCCCGCGATGAGCACATCGTGCTGTTTCTGGGCCGCATCACCATGCAGAAGGGGCCGGAGTACTTCCTGGCAGCGGCCAAGCGCGTGCTGGAGATCATGGATAACGTGCGTTTCGTGGTTGCCGGCGGCGGCGATATGATCCGGGACATGATCGAGATGGCCGCCGACATGGGCATCGGCCACAAGGTGCTTTTCACCGGGTTCCTGCGCGGCCCGGACGTGCAGCGCGTCTATCGCATGGCCGACCTGTACGTTATGCCGTCGGTCTCTGAGCCTTTTGGGCTTACGCCGCTCGAAGCGCTGTCAAACGATGTTCCCGTGCTAATCTCAAAGCAGAGCGGCGTGGCTGAGGTGCTCACTCACGCCCTCAAGGTCGATTTCTGGGATGTGGACGAGATGGCCAACAAGATCGTGGCCGTCCTGCGGCATCCGCCACTGCACTCGACGCTGCGCGACCACGGCTGCTTCGAGGTCAGACGCTTTAGTTGGACAGACGCGGCCGAGGGTTGCGCCCGGGTTTACGGATCGGTCGCGAACTAAGCATACCAGGTTACTCCCAATGGCATCAGTCTGCTTCTACTTCCAAGTGCATCAGCCGTTGCGGCTGCGGCGTTTCAGCATCTTCGATCGCGGCTCCGACTACTTCGACGACGCAGCCAACGCGGCCATTCTCGACAAGGTCGCTCGCAAGTGCTACCTGCCCGCCAACGCCGTCTTGCAGGAACTGATCGAGCGCTTCGAGGGCCGCTTTCGTATCGCGTTCAGCCTCACCGGCTGCGCAGTCGAGCAGTTTCAGGCCTTCGCCCCCGAGGTGCTCGAGTCCTTCCGCGGATTGGCCGCCACCGGAGCCGTCGAGTTCCTGGCCGAGACCTACTGCCACTCGCTGGCGTTCCTGTACTCGCGTGAGGAGTTCCGCGAGCAGGTGCGCTTGCACGGGCAATTGATGGACCGGGTTTTCGATCAAACTCCGACAGTTTTTCGCAACACCGAGTTGATCTACAACAACGAGTTGGCCAAAGTGGCCGAGGAAATGGGCTACGCGGCGGTCGTGTGCGAGGGAGCCGACCACTTGCTTGGCCCGCGCGAGCCGACCTGCCTCTATCACGCGCCCGGCCACCCCAACCTCAAGCTACTGCTGAAGAACTACCGGCTCTCGGACGACATTGCCTTCCGCTTCGGCAGCCGCGATTGGGCCGAGTGGCCGCTCACCCCCCTGAAGTTCGCCGACTGGATTCGGCGCGTCGAGGGCCCGGGGCGCGTCGTCAACCTCTTCCTGGACTACGAGACCTTCGGCGAGCACCAGTGGGCCGATACGGGCGTCTTCGATTTCCTCCGGCGATTGCCCGAGGAACTCCTCAGCGGGGACGGCGTCGATTTCAAAACGCCGGCCGAGTGTGTGGAGTGCTACCCGTCCAGCGGCGAGTACGATGTGCCGCACATGATCTCCTGGGCCGACACCGAGCGCGATCTATCCGCCTGGCTGGGCAACGCCATGCAGTCCAACGCGCTGCACGAGCTGTACCGTCTCGAGCAGTCGGTCAAGCAGTCGGGCGACCAGGCTCTGCTGCACGATTGGCGCATGCTCCAGGCGTCGGACCACTTCTACTATATGAGTACCAAGCAGCTTGGCGATGCGACCGTACACAAGTACTTCAACCCCTACGACTCGCCGTATGACTCGTACATCAACTTCATGAATGTGCTGGACCACCTGCGTAGCCGGCTGGGCACCTCGGCCCCGGCCGTGAACAAAGCGGCCTCCACGGCCAAGCCGCAGGACGATCACGTTGCCAGGGAGGCCTCGCCCGCGACTGGCGAGCCTACGCCTCCAGCTTGACCGTGCCCCTTGCGATGGCTTCCAGGAAGCCAAATGTGCTCTGCAGGACGTCGGGCAGTTCGCCAATCTCCGCCCTGTTGCACCAGCGAATCTCCGCCACCTCGGCCGGATTGGCCTCCAGACGCTCATCCAGCAGTTCCGCGAGCCACCAGTAGAGCCGCAGCTTCCCGTCCGGGCGGTCATAGGTCCACATGTGTCGAATAGGTCGAATCCGCCCGCCGACCTCCTCGCGAAACTCACGAATGGCGGCCTCGGACTGCGCCTCCCCCGCTTCGATAGCGCCACCCACGAAGCACCACGCCCCGGGCGCGATCACCTCTGGGCTGCGCTCGATCATCAGGAAGCGCCCCGCGCGCCGTACGATCACGACGACGCCGTGTGTCAAGTCAGCGTTCATGCGAGGAGATTACAGGAAGGAGGCGTTGGGCGCAACCGGCGGCGACCCAGGGGCCTGACGGGCACGGACTGGCGTCGGTGTAGGGCTGCGAACCGACGGCCTACTGACCGCACTGCCCCGGCGAGCGCAAACCAGCATCTGTGGCTGGTGGGCGTACTTGACATCGCAGGGCCGGGCGCGCAATATGCTATGTTCCGAGCCGTCGCAAGCGGCCTCGGCGGGCGATTAGCTCAGTTGGCTAGAGCGCGTGCTCGACATGCACGAGGTCACTGGTTCGAGCCCAGTATCGCCCAATCATAACGCATTGAAACGGCCGGACTTACGACAATCGCAAGTCCGGCC
>CAZUCH010000152.1:0-3007 GCA_964619045.1 uncultured Planctomycetales bacterium
CAAGCCAGTAGTTGCAGGCGTCATCAGCGTCGAGCGGCAGGTAGTAGTAGACCTCGCCGTCGGGGTCATAGCTCTCGATGTCGGCGAAGTCGAAGAGGATCCCGCCGGTGGCGTTGACGTGGGCTCGGATCTGCTCGTTGCGCAGGTGGAGGCTGCCGTCGAGGCCGGAGCCGTCGAGGTGGCCGGTCATGTATATGAACGTGACGTTGGGGTAGTCGGACACGAGGCCGCTCATCAGGTCGAGGTATATTTGCATGTTGGCTTCGGTGGTGGCGGCTTGTCCGCACCAGGACCACATGACGCAGTTGCGGTCACACGCTGGATTCTCTGGGGGCCCCAGCAATGTGCGCGTGCGGGCTTCCCAAGTGGTGCGGTCGGGGTTGCCCAGATCGCCGTCGGGGGTGTAGTCCCAGAGTGAGAGTCCGCCGTTGGTTCCGTCCTGGTCCCACCAGTACAGCGAGCCCGAGGCTCCCCTGATGACATTCATGCCGCTGACGATCTGGCTGCCATGCGAGGTGTGTCCATATGAGAGTCTGAAGTTGCTCTTGGCCTGCTCGATCCAGGAGTCGGGGACGAGGTCGAGTTCGATACAATTATGATCGACGATGAGGGCGTCCTGGGCCAATGCGACCGGCGTTGCCGCCAGAAGTGTGATGGCCAGGGCGGTTCCGAATCCGAGGGTGAGCAACTGCGTACGTTTGGTCATGGACTGTCTCCTCCATAAGTAGGGCCGGTCGGCATGGTCCGCCGCCTGTCGGCGATGGCGCCACCTTGATGCCACTTCATGCGAACCGGCGATTGCGACACGCGGCGGGCGATTCCAGACCAGGGATCAAGTGTCAACGGCGACGTTCGGTGACCCGCCAGCGTCATTATACCGAAGCGGGCAAGGGTTCCTAACGTAATCCGCGCCGCCCTTGGTGGGACGGCGCGGATATCACGGTGTTAGGTTAGCGGTCGCTTACGCGTTGGGTACGACCCGGCCGCGGGCGTCCGTGCAACTGATGTCCACCTGATCACAACTGAAGCTCGGATCCAGGCGAATCGAGATCGTTCGGCGATGTCGCTCCTCGAGATCACAGATCAGCTTCCGCTTGCGGTTCTGCAGCAGCAAGGCCACGTCGGGCGCCACGGCGACCTCGATGGCGTGGATGTGCTCGCGGGTCATGGCCAATTGCAGGAGCCTCATCACGTCCAACGTGACCGACTCGGCCGTTTTGACCAAACCGCTGCCATGACAGTGTCCGCAGTCGCGATAGACGCTGCGGGTCAGGCTGGCGCGTTGCCGCTGGCGGGTCAGTTCGATCAGTCCGAAGGCGCTGGTCCGCAGCACTTTGGCGCGTTCCTTGTGAGCCTTGAGGTTCTTGATCATGCGCTGCTCGATGTCACGGCGATGCCGCTCGATGCGCATGTCGATGAAGTCGCATACCACGACGCCGCCCAGATCGCGCAGCCGCAATTGGCGCGGGATTTCGTCCGCCGCCTCGAGGTTGATCTTGTAGGCGGTGGTTTCGGCGTCGTCCTCGGCGCGGAATCGACCACTGTTGACGTCGATGGCGACCAGAGCCTCGGTCTGGTCGATGACCAGCGAGCCGCCGGACTTGAGCGGGACGTGTCGGGAGTGCAGTCGTTCCAGCTCGGCCTCGATGTCGTACTTATGGAAGATCGGCTCGGGGTCGGTGTACGCCGTGATGATGTCCTGCGAGCGGGGGCTGAAGATCGAAAGGAACTCACGGGCCCGCTGCATGACCTCCTCATCATCCACGACGATGCGCTCGACGTCGCCGGTGAAGACGTCGCGGATAGTGCGGATGACCAAGTCGGATTCGCGGTAGAGCTCGGCCGGGGCTGACTCCTTCTCGATGCGCTTTTCGACGGCGCGCCACAGGCGCGTCAGATACGCCAGGTCGCTCTGAAGCTCACGTTTGGTGTGGTCGAGCGCGGCGGTGCGGGCGATGAAGCCCATCCCCTCGGGCAACTCGAGTTCGCCGAGAGTTTTGCGCAGTTTGTCGCGGGCCTCGTCGTCCTCGATTCGTCGGGAGACACCCAGTCGCCTCATGCCCGGCATCATAACCAGGAAGCGGCCCGGTATGCTCAGGTAGGTCGAGAGCGTGGGCCCCTTGGTGCCGATGCCCTCCTTAATCACCTGCACGAGGAGTTCCTGGCCGCGGCGCAGGCAACGTTGAATCGGCGGTCGGCTGCGGCGCGGCAGCTTGCGCCCGACGTTCTCGGTCTGGCCGGCGCCGTCGGGGAAGTGCTCGGGGTGCAGGTCGGAGATGTGCAGGAAGCCGTTCTTGCCCTGCCCGAAGTCGACGAACGCGGCTTGGATACTGGACTCGACGTTGGTCACCAGGCCTTTGTAGATGTTTCCGACGTGGTTCTCGGCCGCCGCTCGTTCCAGATAGATTTCCTGGAGTCGGCCGTTTTCGAGAATGGCAATCCGACATTCCTCGCGTTGGACGGTGTTGATGACCATCTCGCGCGTCGCGGCCCCGTCGCGCCCCGCGGGCGTCTCGGCTTGCGGCTTCTCGTCCGCCCGGACCTGGCGTGGTGCTTCGCCGGTGGTTTCGTGTCGATTCGTGCGGCGGCCACGGCGCCGGCGACCACTGCGCTTCTCGGGGGGGGCTTCCGGCGGCGCCTCTTCCTCTTCCTCGGCGATTTCCGGAGAGTCCGGCTCTACGATTTCCGGCTCGGCCGGCTCGACTTCGATGACCTCGGTCTCCATGAAGTCGTCGTCGTCAATCCATGCGACTCGGTCTTCCTCCGTTTCATCGACCGCGTCGACCACGACTGGTTCCTCAGCCGGTTCCTCAGCCGGTTCTTCGGTCGGGGCCTCGGGCTGCAACTGCGGTGCCTCCGCAGCCCCCTCGTCATTCCTGTTGCGCCTGCGACGCATCCGGCGGCGCTTAGCGCGCGATGGGCCCTCGTCGGACTCGGTCTTGGCCGGTCGGTTGGCTTCCCCGCGTTCGTCCCTGGCCGGCCGCCTGGATCTCTCGGGCTCGGGCCT
>CAZUCH010000152.1:3107-7505 GCA_964619045.1 uncultured Planctomycetales bacterium
TGGCTTCCCCGCGTTCGTCCCTGGCCGGCCGCCTGGATCTCTCGGGCTCGGGCCTGGCCGGCCGCTTGGCTTCCTGGGGCTCGGGCCTGGCCGGCCGCTTGGCTTCCTGGGGCTCGCTTTTGGTTTCAGCGATCAACTCAGGCTTGCGTTCCTGTTGGCGCCGGGGTCGACGCTCCGGCTGACGCTCCGGCTGACGCTCCGGCTTGTCTTCGACCGGGGGAGCCGCTTCCGGCTCAGTTGACCGCTTGGCCGCGGCGAACGGCGACGGAGCGACGGGCGGGAACCGAATCACGACCGCCCCGTTGCTTTCGTCGATCCTGGTGACGGGCGTGGCCGCCTGTTGCTTCTTGGGCTTCTTCGCGACCTCGGCCGCTGCTCGCTTGGTTGTCTTCTTCGTGGCGGCGGCCTTGCCCTTGGTTGCCTTCGCCGCCGCTTTGACCCGTGCGCCGTCCGCGACCTTCTTGGTCGTTCTCTTCTTGGTGGCCGGACGGTTGACGGCGGCTTTCTTGGCGCTTGCCGTCTTGCCGCGCGTGCTCTCAGTCTTCTTCTTTGTGGTGGTCTTCTTCGTAGCCAATTCCATACCTTTCACAAGCCGCGGGACCGTTGGTCGGCCCCGTCAGCTCGATGTCCCATTGGACGGCAACACGCCGAAGCAGGTGGTTGTACGCCTCGGCGGCGAGTCCTAATGCTGTTAATACTTCGGACGGCCGCGCGACGCGCTGCTCGATTAGTCGCAGCACGATTCGCAGCACATTGCCGTCCAACTCTAGTTTCTCCACATGCGGCCGGATGTCGAACGGCCGCGTTGGTCGCTTCGGTCCCTGTTCGCGCTCCACGACTAGTGACGATAAGGCCATGATTCGCTCGATTTGCGCCGGCATCTCGGCCTCGTCCGATGCCGCTAACTCCACCTCGTAGCAGACAAGCACCGCATGTGGCGTTGCTCGTGGAGCGGGCGCGATGACGCGCCGCAAGCGGCAATCCACCGGGAGCTGCGCTGCCAGGGCGCGATGGAGTTCATCCGGACAGCTTGGCGTGCTGAGATCAACAACGGCCACCTGGCAGATCGCGGTCGTGCCGACATTGCGCGGCAGCGGGACCGTCATGTGGGGCTTGGGGTTGAAACCGCGTGAATAGGACAAGGGCCATTGGGCGCGTATCAGGGCTCTCGTCAGCAGTTGCAGCTCGTCCCGGTGCGACAAGAACCGCAGGCTGCCGCCTATCGAGAACTCGATCGCCGCACGGTGGCGTTGTCCGCTGCCGCCCTCCGGTCCGGCGACCGGCAGTGTGTCCGGGGCCGCGATCATCACGCGATTGCCTCCAGGCTCAGGTCGCGCATCTGGACGCGCAGGAAGTTGAGCACCTGTCGATCGGAGTCGAACCGCGCCACCTTGTTGGCGATTTTCTGACACTGCTCGATAGTGGTGGCCCGCACGACTTGCTTGATGGCGGGGATGTCCTTGGGGGCCATGGACAATCGCCGCAAGCCCAGCCCCAGCAGCAGTTGCGCGTAGATCGGCGCTCCGGCCATCTCCCCGCACAAGCTGAGTTCGAGTTGGCGCCGACTGGCGGCCCGCACGATTAGGCTGATGAGCTTGATGACGGCAGGATTGTGGGCCGCGAAGAGGTGCGCCACCCGCTCGTTACCGCGGTCCACCGCCAGCGTGTACTGGGCCAGGTCGTTGGTGCCGATGCTGAAGAACGCCGCCTCGCGCACGAAGGCCGAGGCCATCAGGGCAGCCGCCGGCGTTTCAATCATGATCCCGGCCGGTATGTCGTGCCGAAAGGGAATGCCCTCCTCGTCCAGATCCTCCATCACGTCGGCCAGTATGGTCCTGGCCTGCCGCAGCTCGATCAGGGTCGTGATCATCGGGAACATGATGCGCACGTCGCTATCGACCGAGGCCCGCAGGATGGCCCGCAAGTGAGTCTTGAACATGTCCAGATGCAATAGGCAATAGCGCAGCGAACGCAGCCCCAGGACCGGGTTGTGATCGCGATGCCCGGTCATCGACGGAGCCAGCTTGTCGGCGCCCAGGTCGATTGTCCGGATCACGACGGGGCGCCCCTGAGCGGCCAGTACAACCTCCCTGAAAGCCTCGAATTGCTGCTCCTCGGTCGGCGCCTGTTGACTCGCCAGGAACAGCATTTCGGTACGGTACAGGCCGATGCCGTCGGCCCCGGACTCCACGGCGGCGTGGGCCTCGTCCGGCATCTCGATGTTGGCCATCAACTGCACCCGGACGCCATCGCGTGTGACTGCGGGTACGTCGCGCAACCCGCGCAGCTCGTGCTCCAACTGCTCGTACTGTACCTGTTGCGCGCGGTAGCGGTCGATGGTCTCCTGGTCGGGGTCGGCGATGACGATGCCGTTGGCGCCGTCGATGATCAGCATTTCGCTGCCGGAGACTTCGCTGGTGATGTCGTTGAGGGCGACAACCGCCGGAATCCCAAGCATGCGCGCGATAATCGCGGTGTGTGACGTCTGGCCGCCGACGTTGATCGCGAAGCCCAGGATGTGGCGGCGATCCAGTGAGACGGCCTGCGAAGGCGTGATTTCGTTGGCCACGACGATGACGGGCTCGGAGAGACGCGTCATGTCCTCGCGCGTGCGTCCCAGGATGTGGCGCAGGACGCGCCGCTCCATATCGGCCAGATCGCGAACACGTTCCTTCAAATACGGGTCGGCGACGTCGCGGAACTGCCGCTGTCGCTCGTTCATCACCTGGCCGAAGGCAAAGGCGGCAGTGTAATGCCGGCGCTCGATCTTCTCGACGATGCTATCGCGCAGTTTGGGGTCGGCGATGAACTGCTGGTGGAAGGCGAAA
This sequence comes from uncultured Planctomycetales bacterium, assembly GCA_964619045.1. Taxonomy (GTDB): domain Bacteria; phylum Planctomycetota; class Phycisphaerae; order UBA1845; family Fen-1342; genus JANQFV01. Next base: position 5,936 of record CAZUCH010000152.1, read on the forward strand.
ATGACGGCGGTCTTGTCCCCCAACTTGCGCGCCGCGGCGACGCGCAGCTCGCCAACCTCCTGGCGCGCGGCCTCCAAGGCGGCGTCCAGGTTGCGTATCTGCCCGCCGAGCTGAGAGGGGTCGATGGTCCTGTGCGGGATACGATACTCTTCGGTATCGAGTACCAACGCCGGACCAATCGCCACACCCGGTGAGGCGCTGATGCCCTTCTTCGTGATCATCGGCCGCGTTTTCCGCGGCGTTGGCGACCGCGGATGCTCCGTCGCGGTCGCGTCATGCCGTCCCAAGTGGGTCTATGTTTCGCCAAATCCTGATTCCACGAGGCCGCTTAGAGCCTCAAGAGTCTGTTCCGCATCAATGCCGTCGGCGACCAGCAGCACGCGAGCCCCCTCGGTGGCCACCAGCATGAGCATTTCCATGGGGCTGCGCCCGTCGGCCTCGCGGTCGCCACACCGCACCGTCACCGTGGCCTCGAAGCGCTGAGCAATATCCACGAACTGCATGATGGGCCGGAAATGCAGCCCTTCCTTGTTCGAGATGATGACTTCGCGTTCGACGGCCACGCTTTGATCCATCCTCGGTAACGCACCCGCGAGCGGGTGCTACCTCCATACGACTAGTTTGCCAACATCTTATCGTCGGCTTCGGCCAACAGGTCATAGATCTTGTCCGGCTCGTCAGACTGCCGCATGAAGCTGCGGAACTGCTCTTGCTGCAAGTGCCGGAATACCAAATCCATCGCCTTGAGATGCTCCTCGGGTTGATCGGTCGGGCTGATCAACAGGAACACCGTGTACACGGGCTTGCCGTCGAGCGACCCAAAATCGATCCCGCCGCTGCTCCGGCCGACCGCGGCCACTATCCGTCGCACGCCGGCGACCTTCACGTGCGGAACGGCGACGCCCTTTCCGAATCCAGTAGTCCCCCGTGTGCGTTCACGCGTCACGATTGATCTGATTATGCTCTCGGTCGAGGTCGCCTCGATTTCTTCGGCGGCAGCCAGCAGCTCCACCAGTTCGCGGATCGCGCCGTTCCGCTCGGTAGACTTCAACTCCGCCGTAATGGATTGCTGGCCAACCAGATCAAGCAACTTCATGAACTATTCTCCGGCCCCCGGACAGTACCCTCCGGGACGATGTCAGTCGATGTCGGGCGTTCGCGGCGGATGCTTGCGGTTACGATGGCGACCCTTGTAGCGTCGCAACTGCGCCTCGATCTTGTCCATCAGGAGGTCGATGGCCGCAAAAGCATCGTCGTGCTCCTCGCTTGCCACGAACGGCTGCGAACCGGCGGAATGCACGATTATTTCGACGGAGTGGTGGCCTTCCTTGCCATCCAATACGACCTCGATGGATTGAATCCGATCCAAAAAGCGGGGCAGACGCTCAGCTTTCTCCGTGCAGTAGTCCTTCAGAGCATCCGGGACGCTCATGTGTCGGCCGGTAACCATAACCTGCATAACGCCCTCTCTTGTGGTGCCTACAGCGTGGCACGCCCTGCCACGGCCCATGAGTACGCCTCAGCACTCGCTCGCTCAAGCCGTGCCACTCCGCGCCGCAGCGTCTCGGCC
>CAZUCH010000153.1:0-4001 GCA_964619045.1 uncultured Planctomycetales bacterium
ATCACGACCCACATCGCACTGGTGCAGTGGTGGGTCTGGCCGGGCACCACGATCATGGACGTCGCCGCGCTGACTACGCTGGCGTTTTCGTGGCGTTCGATCATCGCGGCGTTTACCAGCGCGGGAAGCGCCGCTAAGAAGAGCGACGCCGACCGGATCGGCCGCCGCTGGTACCGAGTCCTGCTGGGCGTGGCCCTGCTGCTGTGCGTTGTGCTACAAGTCGTGCTGTTTGGCATCCCCGCCTGGCTCGCGGTGTTGGCAGTGCTGCTGGCCTTCGCCCTGGCGGTTGTCGCGGCGCGCGTCTCGGGCGAAACCAGCATCGGAATCTCCGGACCGATCGTCAAAGTGGCCCAAGTGACGTTCTGCGCACTGCGCCCCAACATGGTGGCGCCGAACCTCATGGCGGCCAACGTTGCCGGCGGGGCGGCGGCTCAGTGCAGCGACCTGCTGCACGATCTCAAGTGCGGACATCTGCTCGGAGCCACGCCTCGCCGGCAGTTTGTCGCCCAGATCTGCGGTGCCCTGACCGGTGCACTGGTCGGATCGGCCGCATACCTCATGCTCATCCCTGACGTGGACGCCGCGCTGGCTCTTCGCGAGAAATGGCCGGCCCCCAGCGTCACCCAACTGGAGGCCGTCGCAGAGGCATTCCGAAGCGGTTTCGCAAACCTACCTGTGGGGACTCCGCGAGCGATGTTGCTGGCCGCCGCCGCCGGCGTGGGACTGACGCTGTTCGAGAGACTCTCCACACCCCGCGTTCGACGATTCGTGCCCAGCCCGGTGGGCATCGGCCTGGCGTTCGTGATTCCCGCGCATTACAGCGTGTCGATCTTCGTCGGTGCGGCGATCGCGCTCTTGGCCGCCAAGGTCTTCAAGAACTGGTGTACGCGCTACCTGATCACGGCCTGTGCGGGCGTCATAGTCGGCGAAAGCCTCACGGGCATCGGCGCGGAGGCATTCAAAGTCCTATCGCGATAACCACTCGCCAGCGCCCACCGAATGCGGTACCATCTGGTTATCGGGCTTAGGGGCACGGTGATCGGAATCCGAGCCGGCAATAGGCTTGGCTAGGCCCCGACGCACGGCTGTGGACAGGGCGGCATGAGCGACTCGCCCCCAAGTGAAGAAGAAACACGCGGTTCGGGTGTTCCCGCGGATCGGTCGTCGGTGCCGCTCGGCACGACGTCGGATTCCAAGTGGGCTGACAGCCTGACCATGGAATCCCCGCCGGGCTCGCCGGATTCCTGCGTCGGGCTGACGCCGAACGCCATCGCCGGCTACGAGATCACGCGCGAGATTCACCGCGGCGGTCAGGGCGTGGTCTACCAGGCCATTCAGCATTCGACCAAGCGGCGCGTGGCGATCAAGGTCATGCGGGAAGGACCGTTCGCCGGGCCTACCGACCGAGCCCGCTTCGAGCGCGAGGTCGAGATTCTCGGCCAGCTCCGGCACGCCAACATCGTCACCATTCACGACAGCGGGACGACAGCCGGCTGTGCATACTTCGTCATGGACTACATCCCCGGCCGGCCGCTCGACGCATGGATGTCAGCCACGGCGCGCTCGGTTACCGAGACGCTACAGGTGTTCGCCAAGATATGCCGCGCACTCAACGCGGCCCACAAGCGCGGAATCGTCCACCGCGACCTCAAGCCCGGGAACATCCGCGTTGATGCCGACGGTGAGCCACACATTCTCGACTTCGGGCTGGCCAAGATCGGCCTGGGCCAGTCCGGCGGCGAATTGCAACCGGCAGTAATGACCATGACCGGCCAGTTCATGGGCAGCTTGCCGTGGGCTTCGCCGGAACAGGCCGAGGCCCAGCCGAGCAAGATCGACGCGCGCACCGATATCTACTCGTTGGGCGTGATCCTCTACCAGCTTCTGACCGGCAAGTTCCCGTACAACGTCGTTGGAAACATGCGCGACGTGCTCGACAGAATCATGAACGCCGAACCGCAGCGCCCCAGCACGATTCGCCGGCAAATCGGCGCCGACGTGGAAACCGTCGTCCTGAAGTGCCTCCAGAAGGAACGCGATCGCCGCTACGCGGACGCCGGCCGACTGGCCGATGACATCGAGCGTTGCCTGGCCGGAGAGCCGATCGAAGCACGCCGCGACAGCCTCGCGTACTTGCTGCGCTCCCGCACCGCGGTGACCGTCCGGCGACACCCGCTGGTAACGTGTGTGCTGATTATCGCTGCCGCCGTGGCCGGAGCCTGGGTAATCGGCGTGCCGCTGGCATATGACTGGACACCCGCAAACCGTGTTTTTCAACGTCTGGCGTATGGCGGCATGACCACCCTCGATCGCACGCGGCGACTCGAGGATGTGCGTGTGATAGCCATAGACGACACGACTGACTTCGAGGCGCTGGCCGAGCGAACGGGCATCGACGCCGACCTTGTGCGTGATGACCCCCAGTACCTGCGCCTGGTCCACGGCCTGTTGATGGAGGAACTCGTGGCAGCCGGGCCGGGAGTCGTGGCCTGGGACATCAGTTTCTTCAGCGCCAGTCCATACGATGACGAGTTCGTGCGGGGAGTGGAGGAGCTGCGCGCCGCGGGCTGCGACGTGGTCGTCTCGTCCGAGACCTGGGCGCTCGACGCCGACGACTCGCCGCCTGTGAGCCCGGCGATCATCGAGGCCGCACGCTGGGGATGCACGCCGGCCCAGTTGGGAACCAGGGAGCCCTGGCGCGTGTATCTGGCTTTGCGCCGTGACGGCGCCATCATCTTACCATCGTTCGCCCTGGAGATGTTCGCGGCCTACCGCAGGCCGGGCTACCGAGCCGACATCCTGTTGGATGAGCACTCCAAGTTGCTGGCCCTGCGGTACCACCCGCGCTCCGAAACGCGCCCCACCGGGATCGTGACGGATGAATCCGATCTGGTTCGGTTGAGCACCGTACAACTGTCAGAGAAGGAGATACGCCCGCACGGCGTGCACCGTAACGACCTGCTGGCCCACTACATGCTGAACTTGCCGGACGAAAACACACTGGAGGCCGTCACTTTCGACTACGGCGATCTGTTCGGCGCCGGTCCAGAGGTACTACGCGCCCGGTTCGAGAACAAGGTCGTGATCATCGCCGACCGGCGTGGCCGTGGCCTCTGGTTCGACACCCCAACCGGCCGGCGTGTGTGGGGCACCTACGCACATGCCACGGCCATCGACATGCTGCTGCACGATATGCCGGTCAAGATGTCCACTTGGTTCGCGTCGCTGAAGTTCACTGTCCCGGCGGCCGTCTTGGGTATTCTGATCGGTTGGCCTTTATGCTGTCGGCCACTCTTGCGCCGCACGGGATTGGCCTGCGGTGCGGTCGCCGCCGTCGCCGCCGGGCTGGCGGGCGCGTGGTGGCTGCACGTCTTGCTGAATCCGTTGATTCCGGTTCTGGCGCTGCTGATTGCCGGAGAACTTGCGGCCGCGGCGTACCGCGTGCAGGGAGCCAGGCAAACCTAGGTACACTTACAGGAGGTTTTTGCTATGACAGTCCGACGCTCAACACTGTTGCTTCTGATGAGTTCCTTGGCCTTGTTAATGACGACCGGTTGCACACACCCGACCGGCAAGACGGAACTGCGGCATGCCAAGACAATTGGGTGTGATCGCAAGAACACACAGTCCCCGCCAGACTTCCGCGTCACGGCACTGATCCTGCGTGACCACGCCAACGGAGAGTCAACGGTGATCGATTTCAGAAAGGGCTACCCGGGCGGCGTTCCAATCACGCCGAACCTGCCTTTTCGGACCAATCACGACATGATGTTCCACGTGTATCAGGAGGAGGTCGTCAACGGCGATAACCGGGTGCACAACTACAATGTGCTGCTGGGGCCGGATCCAACATACGATCTCTATGCCGAAGGCGAGATGCGAGCCAGCGTAGGTCGGTTCCGCCTGGGCATCGGCTGGGGGCATTTCGATGGCGACTTGCCGGTCGGCGAGACCGAGCTGGTCGGCACCTCGGCCCGCGGGACAGAGATGGCGCTGCGCAT
>CAZUCH010000153.1:4101-7365 GCA_964619045.1 uncultured Planctomycetales bacterium
GCGAGACCGAGCTGGTCGGCACCTCGGCCCGCGGGACAGAGATGGCGCTGCGCATTCGGCCGCACGAGGACCCCAAGTTGGTCGAGCACTACGTATACAATCTGGAGCACACCGGCACGAGCGTGGTCCGCATTTGGCAAGCGATTCACGGACCCGACGACCCTGACGACAACGACCTCGTTATCACCATCGACCCGGGGAAGTACGTAGTCATCACGGAGACCGGTCCGTGGCCGCCGGTGCCTCAGGATGTCAACTGGGACGATCCGCTGATACGACACATGCAGAAGGTCGCGCGCCTCGCCGAAACGAAGGCTAAGGCCTGCAAGTCAAACTGACGATTAGGCGAAATCGCCAACGGTGCCACGGCCAGGAACTGCGCAGAACAAACGGGCCGCGAACCCTCGATTGAGGTCCGCGGCCCGTTGATTACGTTGCTCGATCTCGCTCTAGCCGCCGATCAGGGCCACGAACGGGTCGATATCATCGAACCCCACGCTGCCGTCGCCGTTGGTGTCGGCGTTGAGCCAGATGCAGTCCGGATACGCCGCCAAGTAGCCCTCCTCGCCACCCAGCGCCAAGACAAACGGGTCGATGTCATCAAAGTCAACCTCGCCGTCGCAGTCCATATCGCCCGCCATCCCGAAGACCGCCTCAACTGTAACGCTACCGGCCAAGCGGATATTCTGAACGTCGACCGTAACCTCGCCGAATCCCGGCAACGTAACGGTCACCTCGCCCAGCACCAAGTCCGTGACGTCCACATAGCCGTTCCCTGCCGCGTTGATACCCAACTCAATATTGGCCTCAACACCCGGCACCTCCGGCGGCTCGGGATAAGCGATGTGGGCGTCGAACACGATCACCGGCGCCGGACCATCAACTACAGCGCCGCCAACGCGCAGCTCCTCGGGAATCTGGTCGGTCCCGTCCACAATGAAGTCCCAGATGAGGTAGCGAACCGTGACCTCCATCAACGTGATCTCCCAGTTCACAACATACGCCTGGGCCCCCGGATCAACAGCAGTCGGCGAGACCCAATGCACGTCCTCGCCCGAACTATCTACGTCAAAGTTCCACGTTACCGGATCATCAGCACGCGCCGCCGTCGGCAGCAGCACAATCCCCAGCACCAACGTCAGCCCCAGCATGGTCGTGAATCCGCGCATCCTACTCCTCCAGACTCTGATAGTTGCGGCCCCGGGAAGCGTGTCCCGACGGCCCGGTCAATGTCCTTTCCAAGCAACCCACCAGCATAGCGAGTCAACCCGCCAATTGCCACGCCAATTCATCCCCCCTCGCTGCCGAATCGCCAAACTACACCGAATCGGACGGCAATCGCCGGGCTGTGTGACTCCGAGTGGCCTGCACGGCACGCCGCACGACAGCAGCCACGCCGGCGGCGTCAAGCCCCGCTTCGGCCAGTTGCTCGGCCCGCGAGCCATGCTCATAAAAACGGTCCTCAGCCAACCCAAGCCGGATAAGGCCCTCGGTCGCGAGCCCCAGCCGATTCGCCGTCTCCAGCACCGCGCTGCCAAAACCGCCCGCCTCCGAGTGCTCCTCGACCGTGACCACCGGCGTGCCGCGCGTCAACGCGCTCGTGACCATGTCCGCGTCGATCGGCTTGGCAAAACGAGCGTTGACGACTCCCACATAGATGTCCGCGTCGGCCAAATCGTCCGCGGCCTCCAGAGCCGCCGTCACCGAGCTGCCATAGGCCAGAATCGTGGCGTCCGGACCCTCACGCAGCACACGCGACTTGCCCACGTGGAACGGCGGCGCCACGCCGAGTGCCGTCGGCACGCTGTCACGCGGATAGCGAACCGCCCAGGGGCCAGCGAGCTTGAGCCCCAGGCGCAAGCACTGCTCCAACTCGGGTTCGTCCGCCGGAGCCATCAGTACCATGCCCTGAAAAATGCGCAGATAGGCGATGTCGAGATAGCCGTGATGCACCGCGCCGTCGCCGCCGACCAGCCCCGCCCGGTCGATGCAGAATCCAACCGGCAGCTTCTGGAGCACGACCTCCTGAAAGACGTGATCAAAGCCACGCTGCAGGAATGTCGAGTAGATGCACACCAGCGGCCGCAGTCCCGCCTTGGCCATCCCCGCCGCCACATCGACCGTGCAACCTTCGGCGATCCCGCAATCCAGGCAGCGCTCGGGCAACACCTCCCGCACCCGAGCCAGCCCGGTTCCGTCGGGCATGGCGGCTGTTAGCGCGTGGACCCGCTCGTCTTCGCAAGCCACCTTGATGACCGCGTCGGCAAAGGCCGCCGTCCAGCTCCGACGCGCTGTCTGGATGGTGACAACCGAATCGCCCACAACGCGCAGCTTGCCCGTACTGTGATAGGCACACGGATCATCAACCGCCGATCCACACCCCCGCCCCTTCTCAGTATGCACGTGCAGCAGCACCGGCTCAGAAACATCCTTGAGCATTTGCAGCAGGTCGACAAGGTGCGGCAAGTCGTGCCCGTCCACCGGCCCGACATACAAGAAACCAAGCTGCTCGAACATCTGGTGCGGCGAAACCGTCGCCTTGATGCCCTGCTTGATGTTGTCCAACACACCGTGCATGCTCTTGCCGACCACCGGCACCTTCGGCAACAGATCGCGAACCTTGTTCTTGACTTCCTCGTACAAGCTGCTGACACGAAAACGCGCCATGTACGTAGCCATCGCCCCTTGCGTGCCGGAGATACCCATCGAGTTGTCGTTCAGGATCGTCAGAAACTGCCGCTTGAGCACCCCGGCCTGATTCAGGCCCTCGAACGCCGTCCCGTTGACGATGCTGGCGTCGCCCACCAAGGCCACCACGCGGCTGTCGCGCCCCAGGGCCTGATCCCCGAGAGCCAGGCCCACCGCCGTCGGAATCGACGTCCCAGCGTGCCCAACATTGAACAGGTCGTACTTGCTTTCGGTGCGGTCGGGAAAACCGCTGATCCCGCCCTTCTGCCGCAGCGAGTCGAAGTCGACATTGCGCCCCGTGAGCAGCTTGTGAACATAGCACTGGTGCCCGACGTCCCACAGCAACCGATCGCGGCTGAAGTTGAAAACGCGGTGCAAAGCCAACGTCAGTTCCACAACCCCGAGATTGCTGGCCAAGTGACCGCCGTTACGGCTCACAACCGTGATGATCCGCTCTCGGATCTCGCCGGCCAGTTCCGCCAATTCGGCCAGCGACAACTCGCGCACATCCTTGGGCGACGCAATCGAATTCAAGATTCTCTTCATGCTTGTAGCGTCCTCATACGCCCGACCGAC
>CAZUCH010000154.1:0-7320 GCA_964619045.1 uncultured Planctomycetales bacterium
CGGCTCGCAGATGTCGGCGATGTTGTTCCCGTTGAGGTCGTCGCAGTTGGTGCCGGGGCCTTTCCATTGGCCGCCTAACTGCTGCTCACAGTGCTCGAGTGTCGTGACCATGCACATGATCGGCTGCTCGTAGCAGCAGGCGCCGTCTTCGACCGCGCTCTCGCAGATGTCTGCAACGCCATTACCGTTGAAGTCGGCGCAGTTGGTGCCGGGGCCCTTCCAGTCGCCTTGGTACTGTTCGAGGCAGGTGATTTCGTCGGTGACGACGCAGAGCATGATGGCAGGGTCGTAGCAGCAAGCACCCAGCAGGTGAGGCTCTTCGCAGATGTCAGCGACGCCGTTTTGATTGGAATCGTTGCAGTTGGTGCCGGGGCCCATCCAGACACCTTGGTACTGCTCGTAGCAGAGCTCCTGGGTGGTGACGATGCACATGATCGGCTGCTCGTAGCAGCAGGCGCCGAACAGGTCGGACTCTTCGCAGATGTCGGCGACGCCGTTGTGGTTGAAGTCGCCGCAGTTGGTGCCTTCTCCCATCCAACTGCCCATGAAGTGCTGTTCGCAGGTAGCCGCGTCGACCATGACGCACATGATCTGCGTGCCCTCGTAGAAGCAGCAGGCACCCTCTCCGCGGGCGCCGTCGCCGTCGAAGCCGCCGGGCAAACGGCCGTCGGGCATGATCTGGTACATATCCAGCATGAATCCGGAATGGATGCTGAATGCCGACGCCGGCGCTACTAGCGCCAGCAACACAAGGGTGACGGTTGTGAATGTCGTTCTCTTAGACCAACACATTGTTCGAGCCTCCTTCTGAAGCAGCCTTCTATCGGACCTGGTTCGAGGACAAGACATGGACCGCCGACCCTGCGAAGTGCCAGACGATGGCAGTTGCGGTTTGGTCGGTGACACGGTCGCTCTCCTCTACTTTCGCACGCCGCCCGATCCACAGTGGGTCGGACAATAGCTCATAGACCGGCATTGGTGAGTTCTGACAGCGCATGGCGCTTTTTTAGGGCTTACAGGCACCAATTGACCAAGTTGCCAGCGCCGTAGCTTCGTCGAGGCCGGATTACGGTTGTGGGCGTGGTGGCTATTTGCGACAATAACGATTGATGGAATCCGACGACACTACACGACTTACGTTCATCATGCGGCTGCGTGATCGAGCGGACACGCTCACTTGGCAGGACTTCCACAATCGCTACGGGCGTCTGCTGTACAGGTACGCGCGCGCCCGTGGCGCCTCCGACGCCGACGCGGAAGATGTGGTCCAGGAAGTTGAGCTGTATCTGTTCAAGGCCTTGGACGGCTTTGAATATGATAGTCGCAAGGGCAGGTTCCGGGCGTATCTACGCTCGGCGGTGGTTCACGCGCTTGGTCGTCGGGCCAATCGTCAGGCCAAGCAGCCGGCGATGCTCGATCCGCACACCTTCGACTACCTGGCCAGCCAGGACGAGGCCAGTGCCGACGCCCATTGGGAGCGCGAGTGGCAGTTGCATCGGCTGCGCTGGGCCTTGGACTCGATCGCGAGCGAGTTCGAGCAGGTCACGCTCAAGGCGTTCGAGATGCACGTCTTGGCCGGGCAAGCCGTGGCGCAAACGGCCACGGATCTCGGAATCAGTGCCGACAGCGTGTATCAGGCCAAGAGCAGAGTGCTGAAGGCTCTCCGCGAGCGGCTGGATTCGCTGGACCCCGACGGCGACACGTAGCGGCGGGCAACAAGGAGTTATGGGACGTTGCGGTGGCACGAGTCTGCGTGTGGTTTCTGGGGGTCGCTGGTGTCAGGTTTCCGCTTCGGGCGTCTATCTACTCCCGGAGGCGCTGAATGGATCGCGCAGTGAGTAAGCTTGTTTGTCCATCCTGTAGCTCAAGTGTTGAGCTGCTCGCCGGCGAAGAACCGGGCCGCTGTAGCCAGTGCGGGAGCGCAATGCCTGGTGCCGCTGCCGACACTGTCCCGACGGACGACTCGTCGGTCACCGGGCTCCCCGAGGAAGGGGCTCTGATCGCCGACCTGCGCGAGGCGCTGGGTTTCGGCGCCGATGGGGAGCGTCCCACCGAGCCAATCTGGAACAGCGGCGGCCGAGGCAGCAGCAGCGCGGCTCGCGGCCGCTCGTTTGGGGAGGCTTCGCTGCCGCCGCTGACCAGATTGGGGGACTTCGAGATCGAGAGCGAGTTGGGGCGTGGCGGGATGGGCGTGGTGTACCGCGCGCGCCAGATTTCGCTGGGACGAACAGTGGCTCTGAAGGTGTTGCCCGGGTACGCGCGGCACAGCCGCGTGGCGGTGCAGCGTTTTCGGGCGGAGGCCCAGGCGGCGGCCCGCTTGCACCACACGAACGTGGTGTCGATCTATGCGCAGGGCGAGTACGAGGGTCAGTACTACTATGCGATGGAGTTGGTCGATGGGCTCGGTCTGGACGCCGTGATCCGCGGCCGGCCGGACCTGCTCAGTTCGACCCATGTTACGCCGATCAGCTTCACGGATGATTCGGATGGGCACGAACTGCCCATGCCCCCCACGGACGAACTGACGCGCGACCTGCCGGAGGACGACAGCGCGCCCCCGCACTGGACCGCCGCGGATTACCGGCACGTGGCCGGTCTGATGGCGGAGGTGGCCGACGCGCTGGAGTGCGCGCATCGGGCGGGCGTGATTCACCGCGACGTCAAGCCGCACAACATTCTGCTGGGCCGCAACAACCACTTGTACCTGACGGATTTCGGGCTGGCGCGTCTGCGGGACACGCCGCACCTGACGATCAGTGGCGAGATCATGGGCACCCCGGCCTACCTGTCGCCCGAGCAGATTAGGGGCGGGGCGTCGGAGGCCGACGAGCGCACGGATGTTTACTCACTGGGCGTCACGCTCTATGAGATGCTCGTGCGGCGCAAGCCGTTTGGGGGAGACACGCGCGAGCAGATCATCAACCGGATTTGCACGGCTGAGGCCGCGCCGCTACGGCGTTTGAACCCAGACATACCGCTTGATCTGGAGACCATCTGCCAACGTGCCATGGATAAGGACGCCGGTCGGCGCCACCCGTCAGCGCGACTGTTGGCCGAGGACTTGCGGCGATTTGCCGAGGGTCGGCCAATACTGTCGCGGCGCACGAGTCAATTGGAGCGGGCCGTCAAGTGGATGCGGCGGCATAAGGCGCGAACGGCGGCATTGGTCGCGACGGCCGCTGTCGTTCTGCTGGCGAGCGGGCTGACGTTGACGATGATCGGCGCGCGGCACGGCGAAGCTCGGAAGCTACTGGCCGAGGCCTATGAACGGCTGACATACGACAACTATCGCACGCCCGGTTTGGAGGAGTCACACGTTCGCCCGGCCGAGGAGTTGGGAGCTGATCCACACGACGTGGCGATTGTACGCGCGCTGATACACCTGGGGCGGGCTGAATGGGGTGCGGCACGAGAGCTGCTGGACGTGGCCATTGAGAAGCGTCCCGACGACCTGCGCGGGTGGTATCTGCGGGCGTGGGCCGCGCGCGAGGGGGCCGCTCGGACTGTCGCGGCGGTCGCGCTGGAGGAGGCCGATCGGCATGGTCCGCCAACAACGGCCGACACTTGGTTTTTCCATGGGCTGGCGGTGCATTATGACCAGCCGGCTGCGACACAGGAGTCATATCGCAAGGCTAACACGCTGCGTAGCCGCGAGCATCTGTTCTATCCCCACGCGATGCTGCATCTGGCTCGAGCCCGCAACCAACAGATTTACTTGACGCGGTCGCTCGAGGGTTTCGAGGAGGCCGACGCTAACCTGCGCCAGCTAGTCGAGTACGAGTACTACGGGGCCTATCCGCACTATTTGTTGTCCATCACCCACCGCTTGGCGGCTGAGATATACAACGGCAGCGCTGGCACGCGTGGCGACGAGTCGCTGGTTGCTCATCACTACTCCGAGGCGTTGGATTGGGCTCGGCGTGGGCAACTGGTTGAGCCGGGCAGTGATCGTCCGATAACGGCGGAAGCCGAATGCCTGGAGAGCATGGGGCGCTATGCTGCGGCCCTGGAGGCTCGCGACCGGGCTATCGCAACTGCCAATGAGGGAACGTGGCCGGAGTTCGAGGGCTGCCACTATCGCTGGCGTCTGCGCTACTGGACTGGCGATTGGGAGGGGGCGCTGGCGGATCTGGAAGTCTGCGCGGGGTTCGAGCCCGAGAGCCGGTTCTATGCACACGTCTATCCGGCGCTGGTTCTGGCGGAGATGGGACGCTTGGACGAGGCCCGGTCGCACGCACGCGCCATCGCCGCGGACGATCCCGAGAATGCCCAGGCCGTGATCTGGTCGGCCGCGTGTTTGCGGCTGCTGGGGGCGGCCGCCGAGGCCGAACTGCTGTTGGTGGCTCGGGCGGAGCGTGTGGACTACACGGCCGGTCTGGTTGAACCGCAATCGGAGACATGGGTGCGAGCACTGTACGCACACTGCATGAGCGGCGCGGAAATGGCGGAGTTGGAAGCCCAGGCCGATGCGGTTGAATCGCCGTGGAAGCTGTGGGGCGAGGCCCGCTTCCACGATGCGGTGCGGCTGTTGGCCCAGGGACACCGAGAGCCGGCGGAGGAGGAATTCGAGCATACTTATCGGTCGTTCGATAACGAGCAGCGATATACGTACCATGCGCGGGTGATATGCGGCAGATTACGACAAGAAGCTTCGTGGCCGGAGTGGATTAGCGTATCATACAGTGGGTTGGAGTCGGATCTCAATTTGGGCGAGGACCGACAGGCTCCATAGCCATGATGGCCAAAGGGAAGAAGTGATGATGAGCGATTCGATACGCGGACAGGCGGAAATCGGGGGTCGAGCGCGGCCGTACCTGTGTTTGGCGCTGGTATTGGTGATCGCGCCGTTGGCTTGGAGCTCTCGCCCGGCTGCTCCACTCCCGGCGCCGGAGTATTCGTTCGACCTTCAGTCGCCCAAGGCCCAGACGGGCTCATTGGCTGCGAGTGACGTACTGATGCTGGCATTTCCGGATCCGGAGCCGGTGATACCGGGGTTTGCGCTCGGTTTTCTGTTTCCGGGCGAGGACGAACTGGATTGTCTGTCGGGGCCTAACCCCAACATGTCGCACGACACGCAATTCGCATTGCTGTTCTCGGTTGATCGCGCCTCGATCGGCACGGCGGAGCCGGACGACCAGCTGGTCCGGGCGGGCGTGCCGTACAGCGCGTCGGACCAGGCCGCGCGTGGACAGGCGGCGGGCGATCAGTTCATGTCGACCGGCGTGTTTGTGCTGGATCGCAAGCTGGCAGGTGGCGGACGGCCGCCGACGAGCACGAACAACTCGAGTTCGCGCAATAACTTCAACGAGGGCGGTACCAGCTTCTCGGGCGATCCGCCGTCTCATTCGAGAGACGACGTCTCGGGGATTCGCGTGCCGCAGGACAACGTGGACGCGATGGGACGGCTTCCTCGTATGAGCGGAGGCGGGTCGGAGGTAGTAAGCGTCTACTTTTCGGCGCGGGCCGATTCTCCGTCGTTGCCGGCTATGTCCGCACCCGAGCCGCCCAGCGGGGCAAACGTCTTTTTCAACCCCGCGCCCATGCAGATGATGGAGTCTCTGCTATTCGCAACCTATGCCCAGCTCGGGTTGATGCAAGCCGATGACATCGATGCGCTGATCGTCTTCGACGCCGATCAGAACGGTATGTACACCAGCGGCGATGCGGTCGTGTTCTCGTTGGCGCCCGGTTCACCCTCACTGGATTTGATTCCGGGAGCCAGCTCGGAAGGGGCGGCGGCGGACGTGTATATGGCGCGGGCTGGGCAAGGGCCTGTTGTTCTGGCGGCGGCGTCTGATTTGGGTTTGGGCGAGGTCAATGACAACATCGATGCGCTGGACTTCACAATCTGCGACGATTGGCCGAGCTGCATTCTGCGGCACGCAATTAGGGCGATCGCTGGTGACTGGGACGACGACGCCGATGTGGACGTGGATGACTTTGCCCAGTCGCCCTTCTGCTTGCAGGGGCCTGACATCGATGTCTCCGGCGAGTTTTGCTACTTCTTCGACTTCGACTTCGACTCGGACGCCGACCTGGTGGACTTCGCGTCGTTCCAGGAGGAGTTCACGGGAGCGCTGAACGGCCAGTAGGTGGCCGAAATCGGGTGGGGTGTGAGCAGTCGCCGCCGGGGAGGAGGCTATTCGTCGGGCGGCTCATCGCTCGGCGGCTCATCGCTGAAGACGAAGCTCTGGGTCTCGACTTCGTAGATTCCGGTGTGGGCGTCGGTGATGGACTCATTGCCGACGAATTCACGAACGCAGGCGTTGGCTTCGCCCATTTGGCGGGCGAACTCCATGGTGAGGCCCACAGCCTCGTCGTGGTTGCGGGCGACTACCTGAAAAGCGCGCACAAAACGCGCCGGGGACAGCAGTCGGCTGGTGCCGCGCTCGTGGACCTCCTGGAGCCCGGTGCGATAGTCGGCCTCGATCAGCACGCTGTACCAGGTGGCCTCGTCGACGGGTTGTCCGCTGAGATCGCGGAAGGCCTCGCACAGCTCGACCGTGCAGGCGTTGGCGGCGTAGGCCCGGGCCATGAGGGCTTGGCATTCCGGCAGCATCTCTCGCCGCGCGTAGAAGTCCATGGCCATTTCGTAGGCGTAGCACAGCTCGCTGTGATCGCTGAAGCCGGCCCGACTCAGAACTCGCCGGTAGATATCGCCGGCGCCGTCCGTGTTGTGTTCTTCCTCGAGGATGAATGCTTCGAGCAGCTCGGGGCGGCTGGAAGCGGGCTCGATCTCGCGCAGGCGGTCGAGCTGCGCGCGGGCCGTGGTCAGGTCGCCGGCACGTACGGCAGTCACGCCCCAATTGAGGTACAGCGCGGCCGACGCGGGCTCGATCTTCTGGGCGGCCCTGTAGCAGTCGGCGGCTTGGTCATATTCCTGGTCGTCGCTATGAAGCACGGCCAAGGCGATCCACTGAGAGGCATCTTCTGGCGCCAGGGAGAGGTAGCGTTTCAACGAGGACTTGGCCTCGCGGTAATCGCCGATCTCGGTCAGGGTTGCGGCCTTGCGCTGCAATATCCAATCCACGTCGGCACCCAGGTCGAGAGCCCGGTCATACAGTTCGACCGCACGTTCATATTCGCGCAGCTTCTCGTAAACCAGTGCCAGATTGGCGGTCGAAACCTCGTCGTCCGGGTTCTGCGCGACTGCTTCCTCGAGGGCGTCGCGGGCCTCTTCAAGATGGTCGGTGTTGGAGAACACGACGCCCAGGGCGCTAAGCAGCCGGGCGGAGCGTGGGAACTCGTCGAGCAGTTGGTCGAGCGTATCGAGGGCCTCTTCCTCCCGGCCCAATTCGGTCAGCGCCCAGGCCCGCAAGG
>CAZUCH010000155.1:0-6013 GCA_964619045.1 uncultured Planctomycetales bacterium
CGCTGCGAGTCTACCCGCCGGCGGGCGTGACACTGGCCGCCGCCGCTCGCGAGTTCGAGCGCGAGTTGCTGGCCCATATTGACCCGACCCAGGTGGGTTTCAAGCTCGACGCCGTCCGTGACCGAGCCCTCGATGCCGGCCAGGGCACCACCGACTTCGCCGGGCTGTTCATCGGATTCAGCCTGTTTCTGATCGCGGCGGCGGCACTCCTAGTGGCCTTGCTTTTTCGACTGGGAGTTGAACGCCGGGCGCGCGAAATCGGCCTGCTGTTGGCGGTCGGATTCAGCCCAGCCCGGATTAGACATCTACTGCTGACCGAGGGGCTGGTGATCGCGGTCGTCGGGGCCGCGGCCGGTCTGCCGACGGCGCGCGGCTACGCCGGCCTCATGCTTTCTGGCCTGCGGTCGTGGTGGTCCGACGCGGTCAACGCTCCGTTTCTCCGGTTGCACGCCGAGCCCGCTAGTTACGTGTTCGGTCTGATCGGCAGCATCGTCGTCGCCGGCGTGGCCATCATCTGGTCACTGCGCGGCGTCACGCGCACTCCGGCAGGTTTGCTGCTGGCCGGGAGTGTGCCAGCCAGCCGTCCTAGTGCTCCATCGCACCTGAATCGATGCGTGCCATGTGGGACCGGTTGTGCGCCACGCTTCACCTTCGGTGCCCAACCGGTCAGTTGGGTGCCATGCCCACGGCTTTTCGCGTGGGCATGCACACGCCGGGCCGCCATCACTGCCGGGCTGGGTCTCGGACTGGCCGCCGCCACCATCACAACCTCGCTGACGACTGACCACATCTCGTCAGTGGTGGCGTTTTTCATCGGCGGAGTGGCGCTGCTTGTCGCGGGCCTGGCGGGTCTGGCGACCTGGTTGCGAACTACGCCACACGCCGCCGCAATCACGAGTGGTCCGCTGGCTTTGGTGCGCATCGGCGTTCGCAACGCCCGGCGTCATCCGGGCCGCAGCCTGCTCACCGCGAGTCTGATTGCCTCGGCGACCTTCTCGATCACCGCGCTGCAAGCCGTGCGGCTGACGAGTGTGGGTGACGTTCATGCTCGCGACTCAGGCACCGGCGGCTTCACGTTGTTGGCGGAGACGGACGTACCCCTGCTCGCCGACCCCAATACTACCGTCGGCCGCGATGCGCTGGGCTTGGGCAGCGGCGACATGCTTGCCAACACCACGGTGGTGCCGTTCCGTCTGCGTCCGGGCGACGAGACCAGTTGCTTGAATCTCTATCGCCCGACGGAGCCGCGTTTGCTGGGGGCCTCGCGGAGCATGGTTGAGCGCGGCGGCTTTGCGTTTGCTTCGACGTTGGCAGAGTCCACGGCCCAGCGAGCCAACCCCTGGACTCTGCTCGGTGAGCCATTGCCCGATCAGGCCATCCCCGCCATCGCCGACCAGGCCGCCGCCCAATGGCAATTGCACGTTGGCTTGGGCGAGGAGCTTACCGTCACCGATGAGCGTGGCCGGCCCGTGCGGTTGCGGCTGGTAGCCTTGCTCAAGGGCAGTGTGCTGCAAGGCGAGATCATCATCGCCGAGTCACACTTTACCCGCCTGTTCCCTTCGATCGCGGGTCACGCCTTCTTTCTGATCGACACGCCGGCAGACCAGGCGGCCACCGTCGAACAGACGTTGGAGCGCGAGTTGACGGACTATGGCCTGGCCGCCACCCCCACCCAACGGCGTCTGGCTGAGCTCAACGCCGTGCAGAACACATACCTGTCCACTTTCCAGACGCTGGGTGGGCTGGGGCTGCTACTGGGCACGGTCGGGTTGGCGGTCGTGATGCTGCGCAACGTGTGGGAACGCCGCAGCGAACTGGCCCTGCTGCGGGCACTAGGATTCTCACGGCGCGCGCTGGCGGTGGTGATCCTGGCCGAGAACGCTGCGCTAGTGGGAGCGGGCCTGCTCACCGGGCTCGTGTCGGCGGCGATCGTGGTCGCGCCGCACGTTGTTGATCGGGCGGTAGCGATCCCGTGGGCGGAGCTACTACTGATGTTCTCGACCATTTTCACCGCCGGTCTACTCGCCGGAGCCCTGGCCCTAATCAGCATACTGCGCTCTCCAATCCTCCCTAGCCTGCGCTCTCAGTAACCGTGACGAGTGCGAGATACGCCAGTACCGGCGGACGATGTCAATAAACTCATCCTGACACCTTTTCTTCTCCCGCCCCCTGTCTTCCCAGGGGAATGTGAATCTCATTTGCATGAGCGCCTAGCATAGCGTATACTCACAGTATGAAGCGCGACGCGAGTCGGGCTTTGATGACGATTCGGGCGTGCGTGGGCGCCGGCCGTTACCAGTTGCTGGTGCATTACCGCGAACGGCTTGCCGAGCGGGGCTTGCTGTGGTCCGACGTGTTGGCGGTGCTCGACGAACCGGCCGCAATTCACGACGCCGGCGATGACCGCTTCGGGCGTCCGAAATGGCTGATTAACGGCGAAGCGGCGGACGGGTTGCCGCTGGAATTCGTGTGCGTGCTGGATCGCGACGCCCGCGGTGTGGTAACGGTGTTCGTGACGATCTATCCGAGGTGAAACATGCCGAAGCACTCTAAGAAAGGTCGGGCGCGGGACGATGCCAACCCGCCGGACTATCCGTTCACGATGAAACTCTCCGACGGTCGTACGCTGCTCGTGGAGGTGCCGGGCCGCTGGATGACGGCTGACCGCGACGGTTCCCCCGCGTTCGAGCCCGAGGCGGTGGCGTTTCTGGACCGCGTGCAGGTAGCGTTTCAATCGGTCCTGCGCCGGGCCATCACGCCGGCGTATCTGGCGTTGCTGCGGGGCACGCTAGGAATGACGCAAAAGGGGCTCGGCGAAGCGGTGGGTGTGGATTCGATGACGGTATCCCGCTGGGAACGCGGCGAATTCAAGCCCAGCGCCGACGCACTAGCCGCGATCGAGAAACTACGCAAAGCCGCGCTACGTCGTGGCGTGGCGATCCCTGAGTAGACGCGCCGGCGGCGCCTTTCCAGAATAACCATAACACGACCGCGGCGGAGGCTAACGGCTGAAAGCACTTACAACCGCTGAACTCTTGGATCAGCTCGGCAGCAACTCGTTCTTGAGCAGGTAGTCGAGCACCACCTGGGCCGCCTGCTGGGGCGATAGGTCGGCGGTCTCCAGCACGATCTCCGGCTTGAGGGGCTCTTCGTATGGCGCCGAGATGCCGGTGAACTCCGGAATCTCACCGGCGCGAGCCTTCTTGTACAGCCCCTTGGGGTCGCGCTGTTCGCACAATTCGACCGACGCCTTCACAAACACTTCGACAAACGGCAGCCCGGCCTCAGCATGAATCTGTCGCGCCTGATCACGGTCGACGCGGTAAGGGCTGATGAAGGCCGTGCAGGTCAACGCGCCGGCGTCCGCGAACAGCTTGGCAACCTCGCTAATCCGCCGGATGTTCTCGTTGCGGTCCTCCGGCGAGAAGCCCAGGTTCTTGTTGAGCCCGTGTCGGACGTTGTCGCCGTCCAGTACGTAGGCCAGGTGGCCGCGTTCGACCAGGGCGTGTTCGAGTGTGAAGGCTGTCGTGCTCTTGCCGCATGCGCTGAGCCCGGTGAACCAGATCGTAACGCCTCGCTGCTTGAGCAGTCCATCACGATCCTGGCGCTCGACGTGTCCCTCGTGCCAGGTGATGTTGGTTGCGACTTGCTTGGCCATGCTGCTGCCCTCGCTTCGTGTTGTGGTTCGATCTTCCGGTAGCGCCAGGCCCCGGGGCCTGACGGACGCTCCGCCCAGGGTGTGGCATCGGATTCCGCCACGGATTGCCCGCACGCGAAGCCGGCGATAGTAGAACATCCCTCCGCAGTTTCGTCCAGTGCGGCGCCCGCCGCCGGGAGCATATCGGGGTCGTTTGCGTGTGGGCGGCTGGTCCGTCACAATAAGCGCTTTGACGGTTCTATGGAGAAACGCGGATGCGCTGGCGAAACTACTTCATACCGACGACCAAGGAAACGCCCAAAGACGCTACGGCCGCCTCGCATATTCTTATGGTGCGGGCTGGGCTGGTTCGACAACTGGCGGCCGGCGTGTACACGTACCTGCCGCTCGGGTTCCGCGTGCTGCGGAAGGTCGAGGCGATCGTTCGCGAGGAAATGGATCGGGCGGGCGCGATCGAGCTGAAGATGCCGGTGCTCACGCCGCTGTCCCTGTGGGAGGAGACCGGGCGCGTTGAGGCCATGGGCGATGTGCTGATGCGCATCGCCGGGGCGCCGGGCGATTGGCGATCAGGTTTGGTGCTGGGGCCGACCCACGAGGAGATCATCACCGACCTGGCGCGTGCGTATCTCAAGAGCTACAAACAACTTCCGGTCAATCTGTACCAGATTCAGGCCAAGTTCCGCGGGGAGGCGCGGGCCAAGAGCGGCGTGCTGCGGACACGCGAATTCCTGATGAAGGACGCCTACTCCTTCCACGACGCCGTGGAGTCGCTGGACGGGGAATACGAGAACATGTACGCAGCCTATTGCCGAATCTTCGGCCGGGCTGGGTTGCCGTACACGGCAGTAGAGGCCGAAAGCGGGTCGATGGGCGGGGACAGCTCGCACGAGTTCATGGTGCTGACCGATGCCGGCGAAGACCTAGTGGCGATCAGCGAAGATCGGCAATACGCGGCCAACCTGGAACGGGCGACAGCGGCTCCGCTGCCAGCGCCGGCTGACGAAACGCCGGCGGAGATGCGTGAAGTGCATACGCCGGGGGCGGGCAAGGTTGAGGACGTGTGCGCGGTTCTGGGTACGCAGCCGCGTCAGATGATCAAGACGCTGATCTTCACGGGCTCGGTGGTCGAGAAGAAGGGCCGGCCGCCGAAGGTCGTGCGGGTGGTGGCCCTGGTGCGTGGGGATCACGAGCTGAACGAATTCAAGCTGGCCGCCGCGGCAGGGCTGACACTCGAGCTGGCGGACCCGGTGGCGATCGAGGAAGTGACCGGCGCGCTGGTCGGTTTCGCCGGTCCGCAAGGACTAGTCGACCGAATCGACAAGTTGGTCGTCGATCGCGAGGTGGCGGTGATGAAGAACGCCGCCAGCGGGGCGAACAAGAGTGACTATCACGTTGTGGGTGTGAATCCGGGTCGCGATTTCCCGCTTGATGGTGAGAAAGTCGTGGTGGCCGACATTCGCAACGTGGCCGCCGGCGATCCGTCGCCGACAACTGGCAGCCCGCTGGAGATGCGCAAGGCGATCGAGGTCGGGCACGTGTTCAAGCTGGGCACGAAGTACAGCGCCACGATGGGCGCGACGTATCTGGACAAGAACGGCAAGGCTCAGCCGCTGATCATGGGATGTTACGGCATCGGCCTCAACCGCATCATGGCGGCGGCGATCGAGGCCAACCACGACGACAACGGCATCATCTGGCCGCTGTCAATCGCCCCGTTCGAGGTGCTGGTGATCGCGCTAGACCCCAAGGACGAGGAGGCGATGAAGGTGGCGGCCGACGTTTACGACCGACTGGTCGCCGCGGGCATCGATGTGCTGCTGGACGACCGTGACGAGCGGGCTGGCTTCAAGTTCAAGGACGCCGACCTGATCGGTGTCCCGCTGCGTGTCGTCGTGGGCAAGAAGAGCCTCAAGGCGGGCGGCGTGGAAGTCACGACGCGCGGCGTGGATGACAAGGAGATCATGCCGGCGGCTCAGGCGGTGGAGCAGGTTGTCAGCCGGGTGCGGGCCGGATTGGCCGAGTTGGCGGGCTAAGGTCGGAGAAGTCGTGCACATCGCAGAGTTTCAGCAACTGATCAACCGGATGTACTCCGACAAGGACCGCGCGCGCGGGTCCGCCAAGACGTTCCTGTGGCTCGTCGAGGAGATCGGCGAATTGGCCAGCGCCGTCGCCAAAGGCAACGATCGCGAGAACCTCAGGGAGGAATTCGCCGACGTTCTGGCCTGGCTTGTGACGCTGGCCAACGTAGAGGGTATCGACCTTGAAGAAGCGATCAAGAAGTTCACGACCGGCTGCCCCGGTTGCGGCGAGGTTGTTTGTCGGTGTGACTCCAAGTTGACCTGATGTCTAGGCGGA
>CAZUCH010000155.1:6113-7277 GCA_964619045.1 uncultured Planctomycetales bacterium
GAAGAAGCGTGGGATGACGGCGAGTTCGCGCAAGAGCGCGGCGTCGCGGGTCTGCTGTTGCGCTGCCCGGAGTGTGATGGGATCAGTGCCCGGAAGCAGGAGGGACGGCCCACGTCCGCCCCGGCTGGGCCGTGAAGTCCGAATGAGATATTGCGGTTTTTGCTGTTACTTCCTAGTTCGACGCATTATGCTGGACGTGTCGCACGGACGGGAAGTAATGAGTATGCGCACACGCCGAGCCGGCACGATTGATGGGTGGGTCACCATTCGGGGCGGTTTCACGCTGATCGAATTGCTGGTGGTCGTGGCTATCATCGTACTGCTGTTGGCGATACTGATGCCCTCGCTATCCAGCGCGCGTGAAGCGGCGAAGACGGCCAAGTGCCTCTCGAATCTCAAACAGATCGGCGTGGCCATGCAATCGTACTTCCTTGACCACGACGACTGGTTCCCGTTCTCGAAGCGGGCGGACATGCCGTACCCACTGCTGCACAGCTTTCACCACGGCGGGCATCCGGGGCGGCAACTGGAGGGCACGCCGGAGGAGTGGTGGGGCTACGTGCAGGAGGAGTTTCGTGACACGCCGGCGGGCCGGCCGCTGAACCCGTACATCTACGCCAACCTGCCGAATTGGGATGTTCCGCCCGATGATCCGCGCTATGAGATGGTTCGTGATATGCCGGTGTTCGAGTGTCCTTCGGATACGGGCGGTTTCTGGCACACTTATGACGGTCTGGACTCGATCACCGACTCGCTATACTGGTTTTCGGGCAGCAGTTATACGATGAACTACCATTTCGCCCGCTTCTGGGCCTACGACAAGTGGCGTGACGAGCCGCTGGTCTCCATCCGCTGGTTGCATCGAGCCAATGCGTACCTGCATCGCCAACTCCAACGCAACTCGTCAGCATTTGTGATTCTGTTCGAGGATCCGTTCGACTCGGCCCAGTGGCACCGCATCCCGCGGCGAGGGTGGCACAAGCAGTGGATGAAACACACCCTGCTGTTCCTCGACGGCCACGCCGCCAACATGCTGGCCGACACGACGCAGGGCAGTCGCGGGCTGGGGTGGAAGACCGGATCGGGCAACTCGGCGGATGATCCACTGGCGTGGTGGAACAACCCCGACGACCCGGACTACCGCCATCGCGACCTCACGCCGCT
>CAZUCH010000156.1:0-7276 GCA_964619045.1 uncultured Planctomycetales bacterium
GACTTGTCCCGCTGGCGCCCAGCGCCTATCCTTTGCTACTGAATTACCGTACGCGATCTTGCCGCGGTCCCCCAGACGTACGACCGCGCGGGCTGAAGCCCGCGGCTCTTAGAGGTTTCCAACCGCGTCGCCGAAACGCCGCACCACCAAGGCCCTGGAGGTTCGTCATGCTCACACGCAATCGGATGCTCGTCGTCGCCGTCACAGTGGCGGCCGTCGGCATGTTGTCGGCGTCGGCCGAAGTCACATCCATCACGGCCACCACATCCGCCAACGTATACAAGACGATCAGCGGTGATCCCGACGCCAGCGACCAAGACAGTACCGCCTATCCCGACCCCGAGGGAACGCTGCCGATCCAGTCGCTTGCCAACCTGTCTGCTGCTGACGATGAAGCCGGCGCGGTGGTCGCCGCCCAGGTGGCCGATCCCGCCACGGCCAGCGGAACCAATCCCGAGGATTTCGCCCTGATGATCGTGCTCGACACTCTGTCGCCGACCGTCAGCTTCACGGCGGACGCCACGGGCGAGGAAGTCCGCACGATCACGTATTCGCCCGACGACTTTTCCGGTGCGGCCAGCGGTGACAGTGTGGACCTGGCGGGCAGGTTCTTTCTGGACGCCGCCCTGGCTGTGTTCGCCGCCTCCAATGCGACCGATCTGACGGACGTATCCTGGACGCTGCGGGTTACGATCGTGCAGGAGACCCCGGGGCAGGCGCCGGTGACGGTGTTCGACGGCTCTCTGTTGATCTCGGGCGGGACAGGCGGCCAGTTCAACACGAGCTACACGGGGGCCATTCCGGCCGCCGCGGTGTTGTCCGCCGACCTGTCGTTCGTCGACGACGAGTTGGGCGTGTTCCAGGTCTTCACGATTGCGAACCAAACGCTGGAGTACGACTATAGCGTGGTGATCGGCCAGCCGTTCGCGCTTCGGGCCACCGTCGTGCTTGAAGCTACCGGGGGCTCGGATGGTGTGGGCATAGCGGGCATCGTCGGCCCCGAACTCGACGAGCTGACACTGGCCATCGCCGCCGCCCGGGGCGAGCAGGCTGCCAGTAAGCTGACCGCGGCGATGCTCCAGGAACGCGAAACGCCCAGCGGCAAGCCCGTGTTCGCCGCTGCCACGGTCTCACCCTGCCCATGCGGTTTTCTCTCGGCCTGCGGGTTGCTGGGCGTCGAGTCCATTGTCGGATTCATCGGTCTGGCGGGCCTGTGCTGCGTTGGCTCTCGGCGTCACTCCAAAATGAGGCTCTAGCCCCCGATGTTCTACCTGCGCCTCGTCGTCACCTCGTTACGCAGCCTGGATTCGCACTTTCTGCGTTCGCTCCTGGCAACGCTGGGAGTGCTCATCGGCGTGTCGTCGGTGGTGGCCTGCATGTCGCTCCTCGAGGGCGTCTCCCAGGACGTGTTCAAGAGCTTCCGGACGCTCGGGGCCAGCGTGCTATACGTCTTCCCCGAGACCGCACGCGTCGAGGGTCGCCCGGTAGGCAGCGCCCAGACACTTGTCATGAGCGATATCGACATCCTCCGGCGCGAGCTGCCCGCCGAGGTCGAGAAGCTGGCCCCCGAGGCCTTCGGCGCGGAGACCGTGAAGCGGTTTCAGAAATCCTGCGACGTTACGATCGTCGCCACCTCAAACACGTACTTCGAGATCCACGACTTTGAGGCTCAGCGCGGCGGGCGCATTTTCACCCGCTCTGAGTGTACCAGTCAGGATTCCGCCGTGGCTCTGCTGGGTTCCAAGGTCTCGCAGACGCTGTTCGGCGGCGCTGACCCGGTCGGGCAGACGGTCAAGGTGGGCGGGGCCGGCTACCGCATCATCGGGGTGATGGAGAAGCGCGGCAATCTGGCCTTCGTCAACGCCGACAAGACCGTGTACATCCCCATTCAATCGGGGCTCAAAAGGTTCTTCAACCGCAAGTGGCTCAACCGCGTGACCGTCGCGGTCGCTGTCGACTCCGAACTCGAAGAGGTCGAGAAGCAGGTCAGCCGCGTGCTGCGCCGCACGCACAAGATCCGTCCCGGCCAGGACGACGACTTCGGCGTCTTCAACCAGGAAGAAGTGCTCCAGCAAATCAAACAGACAATGACCGTGTTCAAGATCGTCTTCTACAGCATCGCCGGCATCAGTCTGCTGGTGGGCGGAATCGGCATAATGAACATCATGCTGGTCTCCGTCACCGAGCGCACGCGCGAGATCGGCGTCCGCATGGCGGTCGGGGCGCGCCGCGGCGACATACTGTGGCAATTCCTGGTCGAGGCCCTCGTCATCAGCCTCTTGGGTGGAGCGTTGGGACTGCTGCTAGGAGCGATGTTCGCGGACGTTATGGAGAACGTCCTGCGCCAGATGAACTTCAAGACCGAGATCAACGCCACCGTCATCAGCGCATCCCTGCTGACCGCCACGCTAGTGGGCGTGTGCAGCGGCCTGTATCCGGCCTTCAAGGCCAGTCGTCTCGATCCGGTGGACGCGCTACGGTACGAGTAGCGCGGCCTCCATTCGTTATGAGCGCTTAGACGAGCCCCGGGCGCGACACCTGCGAGATTATTTCAACCCCGCGGCCGTTCCTTCGAGCCCCCTTCCGCCGTTGCGTCTGGCCGCGCCGCGTCCCGCCGTTGAACCAGCGATACTTGGACGTTCTCGCCGCTCGCTCGCGTGAACCTCGCATGGCGGAGG
The DNA here is from genome assembly GCA_964619045.1 of uncultured Planctomycetales bacterium. Taxonomy (GTDB): domain Bacteria; phylum Planctomycetota; class Phycisphaerae; order UBA1845; family Fen-1342; genus JANQFV01. Next base: position 2,679 of record CAZUCH010000156.1, read on the forward strand.
CAGCGGCTGGTCTTCTTGGACGTCGAGGGGCTCGTTCCGATAGTGCCGCGCCCAATACGCGGCGGCTGTGACGTTGCCTGAACGTCCGGATGCGCGCCGCCCGCAACGTCCGCTTTCAACAGCCGCCGCGCCACGGTCAAGAGCCCCCTTCGGCGGGACGAAGACACGCATGATCGAGCCTCGGCCAGTCCGCGGGCCGGTCGCGTACCGCACGGCCCACGAAGACCGTGCGTTGCCGTAAGCGCTTTGCAGCCGCTGCCACGACCTGGTTGGCCGGACGAACGTGTCTCAAGGAGGCTGGCGAATGCTGGTAGCCATCGACCTGGGAGCACGCCAAACGGCGCGCATCCTTACGCAAGCCGTGAAGGCTCGCGCCAAGCTGGAGATCGAGCCGCGCCCCGAGGCTTGCAGCGAGTTGCTGTGGGGCACGTTGACGAGCCGCGAGGACGACACCCTGATGGTCGAGCTTCACGACGGAGCCGCGCAGCGCCCGCTCAACGCTCTGCTGGGCGCCATGTGCGACGTTCGCACGATCCTGTCCGACCAACTGTGCATGTTTTCCACATTTATCCTCGACGCTTCCTCCCACACCGTCCCCCAACGCATCACGTTGGCAGTACCTGACTCGGTCCAACTCGCCAATCGCCGGCGTCATGTCCGCAGGAGTCCGATCGAGCCCGTCACCCTGCGTTTGACGGTCCCCGAATCGTCCACGCCCTTTGTTGCGATTCTCTCCAACATCGGTCCCATCGGCCTGGCCTGCCGCTCGGTCAGCCGCGAACTCGACGACGTGCTCTTTATCGGCGACGAAATCCAACTTCAGTTCGCCCTGCCCTGGTCCAGCGAGATGTTCACGCTGCCGGCGACCGTCTGCAACAAGAACTCGGTCGGCGAGCCCGGACACATGCTGATCGGCCTGGAATACGTCGACCAAGCCAACCATGACACGCTGGAACGCCTGCGCGCCGTCATCAACGACGAGGCGGCTCGCCTGACACAGATGGACGGTGATGCATGAAACCGCGACTACTCATCGAACCGGCTGACGCTCGCACGATCTTTGACCGCGCCGTTCAGGAGCATTCTCTCGCCGTCCTGACCCTTCAGGACGGCCCGGAGTGGTTGAGCTTCAAGTCGCGTTTCCTGGAACGCGATGCCCGCGGCCGCTCCTTCGTCCTGGACTACCAGGCCGTGGACGACGTACAGCTTCCCATCCTCGATCCCGGCCAGTGCATCGGCGTCAGCTTCCGCCAGCGCAGCCACAAGGTGCTCTTTGCCACCGTCGTCGAGGCCCACGGCCACTTTGCTCTGGACGACCAGACATCCGTGCCCGCGGTTCGCTACCGCTGGCCGGAGACCATGACCGAGCTCCAACGTCGAGCGTACTACCGTACACCGGTCCCGGAAGACACCTCGTTGATCGCCAGCCTGTGGCCCGGCGGGGTCGCCGCACGCGCGCGCGCTCAGGGCGGCCAAGTCGACATCGTCACCGGGTACCTGCAGGATCTGTCCTGCGGGGGGACGCTGGTTCGCCTGCACACCAACACTCACCCCTCCTGGCGCGAGAACCAGACCGTGGGCCTGGAGATGCAGTTGCCCGATGGCCGTCCGCCCATAAGCCTCGATGCCCACTACCGCGGCACGCGTCCCGATGAAGACGGCAACCTCAGCGCGGCACTGCAATTCGTCGGTCTCGAGCTGACGGTGGACGGGCGTCTTGTCCTCGAACGTCTTGCAACCTCCCTTCAGCGCCTCCACCGGTTGACCTCAGCCGGCGGGCGTCACCAGCGCGACCAGCACCGTGGCCATAACCTCTGATCTCGTCGGGTCTTGCGCTGGATACCCCAGGCGGCCCGAAAATAGCCTGGATTATGCGACACTATCACGCTCCCGGGTTGTTAGATACTGTAGAACGCTTTAAAAGCCCATCCCAGCGCATGGGTCACTGAACGGCGCACCTAACCCGTTCGTGGCCCTTTTTTATTGCGCGGTCAACCGCGAGGCGATTGTGCCCGCTCGCCGACCCTCCCGCCGACACTCTCGCCGACCCTCCCGCCGACTCGGAGGTTGGCCGCCAGGTCTCGTCGAATCGAATTCGATTTCCGCGGCGGACTGCCAGGCTCAGCCTCGCGCGAGCACCGATTGCGCGCCCGGAACGCGGATTCGTTCATACAGGCTGGATGGTAGGATTGCGCGCAACCTATTGCTATGGCGGAGGTTGGGTGTCTGGCGGAACTTCCGCCAACAGGAAAATGTAGATCACGCCGAATGATGACTCTTGTTCGGCGCGGATGCGGCCGGCGCGTATGAGTTCTAACAGGGCCAGGAAGCGGCCGACGATCTGAGCTCGATCGGGCTGGTCGTCGAACAAAGCGCGGAAGGTCCGGGGGCCTTCGCGCTCGAGGATCGCCACGACTTCAGCCGCGTGCAGCTCGATGGGCATGTCGTCGTACAGGATGTCGTGCTGGGTTGGGCCGCGCCCGATCGAAGCCATGACCTGGCCGAAGGCTGAGAGCAGATCCCAGACCTGGGCTTCCTCGAACTTGAGACCCTCCAGCTCCTTCGGAAGATCGACGGGTTGGCGAATGTAGCGTTTGGCGCGTTCATCGGCCGCGGAACCGAGCGAGTTGGCCGCGTCCTTGAAGCGTTTGTATTCCAGAAGCTGGCGGACAAGCGGGGCTCGCGGGTCGTCGTCGTCGTCGCTGGCGTCGAAGGGGAGACTGGGCAGCAACGAACGCGACTTGATCTCGACGAGGGTGGTCGCCATCACCAGAAAGTCGCCGGCCGCGTCCGGGTCGAGGTGTTCGAGCACGCGCGCGTGTTCGAGATACTGGCCGGCGATCCGGGCAATCGGGATGTCCTGGATGTCCACTTCGTCCCGCCGGATTAGGAACAGGAGCAGGTCCAGCGGGCCGGTGAACACTTCGAGTTGTACGCGGTAGTCTTCGGTCACGTTCTCTCGTTATGATCTGGACCTATCCCAGGGCCCATGTGGCACCGGCATCTTGCCGGTGGAATCACAGGCTGGAAGCCTGTGCCACAAGAACAAATCTCTCTCGCCTTTCTTGGCGCCTTGGCGCCTTGGCGGTTATCGACTGGCGGTGGTAATCCCACACGCGTCGCGGACCTCAGCCATCACTGGGCAGGCGACGGCCCGCGCTCGCCTGGCGCCGTCGCGCAGGATATCCTCGATATCGTCGGGACGCGCGGCCCACTTCTGACGCAGCTCGCGCCGGCATCCGAACAGCTCTTCGTACAGTTCGGCCAGCCGCTTCTTGGCTTCGCCATAGCCCATGCCGCCGGCTTGATAGCGCTGCTCCCACTCGCGGACCTCGTCCGCTTCGGCGATCAGCTTGAGCAGCGCAAATACCGTGCAGCGCTGGGGATCCTTGGGCTCCTCGACCGGCGTGCTGTCGGTCTTGATGCCCATGATCTTCTTGCGCGTCGGCTTGGCCTCTCCAAACAGCTCGATGATGTTGCCGTAGCTCTTGCTCATCTTCTGCCCATCGACGCCCGGCACGATGGGGGCCTCGGTGAGCCGGGGCTCGGGCCGGACAAAGACCTCGGCGTAGGTCTGGTTGAAGTAGCCGGCCATGTCCTGGGTCATCTCGATGTGTTGAACCTGGTCCTTGCCCACCGGGACGATGTTGGGACGGTAGATCAGAATGTCGGCCGCCATCAGCAGCGGATAGTTGAACAGCCCCATGTTGACGGCGATGCCCTTGGCGACCTTGTCCTTGAACGAGTGGGCTCGTTCGAGCAGCCCCTTGCCAGTGACAGTCGACAGAATCCAGGCCAGCTCGGTGACCTCCGGCACATCGCTCTGGCGGAAGAAGGTGGCCTTCTGAGGGTCGAGCCCAAGCGTCAGGTAGTCGATCGCCACGTCCCGGGTGAGCTGCCGCAGCCGGTCGGCTTCCCGTACCGTGGTCATGGAATGGTAATTGGCGATGAAGTAGAAACACTCGTGCTCGTGCTGGAGTTCGATGTGCTGCCGCATGGCGCCGAAGTAGTTGCCCAGGTGGAGTGCTCCCGAGGGCTGAATGCCAGACAATACCCGCATCTATCTCTCCACGCGTCGTATCCGCCCGCCCCGTCGGACTCGTCTTCAATTGCCGATGGGCAGTAGACCACGATCGACGCCGCGCGACAAGCCAGGATCGATGATTGAGAATCGAGGATCGGAGGGTCGCGTGACCGCCCCGAAGGCGGGCCGGCAATCGAGAATCCGCTTGCCCAGGCGGATGCGGCGCCTAGAATCGATTGCCCGTGGCATCACGGTGTGTCTGCGCTCACAGCCAAGGAGTCCTGTATGCGGCGTTCACTTGCTCTCGTTTGCCTGGCGGGGATGGGTCTATCCGGTGCATTGGCCGAACCGATCGAGCGATACAGGTTCCTCTACGCATTTGGCGAATCCTGCGGGTGAACGTCCCGCCTGATCGGCGTCAGGTCTGACGCCAGCGACGACTTTGACCTGAACCTGGACGAGGCCAACGACTTCCCTGACATAGGCTACGTGGCCACGTATCACGACAAGAATCAGCCGGACTGGACCGGTCCGACGGATTTCTACCGCATTGATTATCGGGCCTATCCGGCGC
>CAZUCH010000157.1:0-6562 GCA_964619045.1 uncultured Planctomycetales bacterium
CGACTTGGGCGTTGTCCACATCCGGACGATGCCTGAGCGGCTCGAGTCGCCTTCTTAAGACCCGAACCGGCAACCGAAGTGACTCAAGATCAGCGAGGTTCCACATCTCTGGAACTTGTGGTGCATGGAATCCGCAGGCCACAAGCTGCGCGAGTTCATCGATTTGGGCAGCGTCATCAATCGTTACTCCACACTCCCAATTACGATGCATTCCCCCGTTTGTTGCGTTTGCCGACGTTACGAGCGCGTACCTCTTATCAAAGATGTAAGCCTTGGCATGAAGGCCTGGAACACTCTGGACACTTATGCCTTGGCGCGCCAAACTGCACACTGCTTCGAGGTTTGAAGCACCCACCGCGAAATCACGTAGGTCCGCCCGCGTCAGCAGACTCTTCTGGACACTGGGGCGCATTCGTGCCGTCAGTTTGGGGAGAAACGAACCGATGTACGGACTCGAAACCAAGAAGCGGTCCTTACACCCACGGACGTGCTCTTCGATCCATCGGCCTGTCGGTGTAACCACGTATTTTGACACTAATCATTTATCCTGGAGCCGGGTTCAAGCCGGAGGAGAGCAGGGGCTATCCAATGCAGTGCGATCGACCTTCTCACGCTTGCAAGCCGCGTCGTATTGATCGCACGTGTCATTCGGCATGAGTTTGAGACGAGTGCATTGGCCCCAACAAAACGACTCATCTTCATCGTGAATATTGTCCCAGTCCACGAGGACCAGACGGATATCGGGTGAGTTGGAGTAAATATCGACAACCACGCCACCTCTAACTTCGACAACGATATCACTCATTGTGCCGGCTCCTCATCAAGGCGGAGGCTATTCAAATCGCGGTCAAAGAAAGGGGCTTTGTTGCTCCATTCGATCTCGACGGCTACGCGGCTCTTGCAGCAGTCGACCTTGTGGGTCGGAGTGTCCGTGCCCACGTCATCTACCACAATTCGAGTCTCCCACCGCTTTTCTTCCCATCCACGAGAATAGAAAGCGCCGTCTATCGATTGTGTGATCTTTGAGCGGCCGCCGCCGCCGACCAGCACGTGTGAACGCCGCAGGCGGAATCCCGTCAGAATCTCGATAATCTCGGCCCATTCGCCGGGAAAGTCAGTTTGCAGGATAGCCGCAGCGTGTTTCCACTCGTGAACTTCATAGTGCTGGCCGATGAACGGGGGCAATCCACGCACTGCCATGTCGCCTCCTTGTCACCCGTACTTTAGCCCAAAGTTTGTCCATCTACCAGTCGCAACGGACTCAAAGCTGCCGGTCTCGGGTGTGGGTTCCTGCTCGCGGCCCCTTGTGAACTGCCGCTAACCGAAGACAATGGACGATCTGATCGGACGACCGCGACGCGGCCGCCGGACCACGAGCGTAAGACTGCCAACAAGGAGCGTAGAATGCGACAACAATGGGCGATTGTAATACTCACCGGCGCGGCCATCTGTGCGGCGGCCCTAACATTCGGAACCAGCCTCCAGGCCAACACTGCCAACAACCGAGCCAATTCCAGCGTGGCCGTCGTCGACGTCGGCTTCGTCTTCGGCGAGTATCAACGTCAGAAGGACTTGATCGAGGAAGTCGGGGCCCTGCAACAGCAACTCGAAGCCGAGAATGACACGCGTAAAGGCGCGATCGACACGCTCGGCGCCGAACTGGACAGCCTCGACCCCGAAGACCCCACCTACGTCGTACGCACCCGCGACATGCTTAAGATGCAGATCGAGTACAAGAACTGGGTCGATCTCAAGCAGGCCGACATGGCCCGCGAAGTCGGAGTGTGGTCCACCACGATCTACCAGGATATCCGCACCGCCACCGCCAAAGTCGCAGAGCGCGACGGCTGGGATCTGGTGCTCTACAAGGGCGAGTTCGAACGCCACTCCTTGGACCCCGAGGTCATCAAGAACCAGATCCGCTCGATTCAGGTGCTCTACGCCAGCTCCGGCGTCGACATCACGCAGATTGTGCTCGACACACTCGACAACGACTACAAGTCGAAGCCCCGTAAGGCAATGCTCGACGTTCCTTGATGACGGTTTGCACACGCGGCTACATCGGCCGCAATCCCGGCCCCGGCGGCCGGAAGCGAACACTCGACCGATAGGTTCCTGATGCGCGACTCACCATCCACCAACGCCACTCTCCTGGCCCACAAGCTGGGCGGTACGCTGACCGGAGACGGACAGCGCATCATTCGCCGCGTGGCCGTCCTTGAGGAAGCCGGGCCCGAAGACCTCTCCTGGGTCGCGACCCCCGACTTCCTCCCGCGCCTCGGAAACTCCAAGGCCGGCGTCGTGATCATGCCCGCGGCCTGCCCAGCACCCCCCAACATCACCGCGATCCACGTCGCCGATCCCGATCTGGCCGTCTCGGAAGCCCTGCTCGCCCTTGCACCGCCCACCGAGACCGTCCCGCCCGGCGTCGATCCAGACGCGCGAGTCGCACCCACGGCCGTCGTCACGAACGCCTGCATCGGGCCAAACGTGTTCGTCGGGCCCCACGCGATCATCGGCCCCGGCACCCAACTACACCCCGGCGTGTACATCGGCGCCGACTGCGAAATCGGACGCGACTGCGTGCTGTGGCCCAACGTCGTCGTCCGCGAACGAACAACCATCGGCGACCGCGTGATACTCCACCCCAACGCCACCGTCGGCGCCGACGGCTTCGGCTACCACCAACGCGACGGCCGGCACCTCAAGATCCCCCAAATCGGCCGCGTCGTCATCGAGGACGACGTCGAAGTCGGCGCCAACACCTGTATTGACCGCGCCCGCAGCGGCATCACTCGGATCGGCCGCGGCACCAAAATCGATAACTTGGTCCAGATCGCCCACAATGTGACGGTCGGCGAAGATTGCATGATCGTCGGCCAATGCGGCATCGGCGGCTCAGCGACCTTGGGCCGCCATGTGGTCCTCGCCGGCAGGGCCGGTGCCATCGACCACGTCCACATAGGCGACGGCGCCGTGCTCGCAGTAACGTCCATCGCGACCAATGACCTCCCGGGCGGCCAGGTCTACCGCGGCACCCCCGCCGTCGAGAATACCCAGTTCGGCCGCTCGGCAGTCGGTCTGCGCCGCCTGCCAGATATGATCAAACAACTGCGAACCTTAACCAAGCGGGTCGAGACACTTGAGTCGGCAACGAACAATACAACGCGAGGTTGAACTCTCCGGCCGCGGACTGTTCACCGGCTTCCCCGTCAAGGTGCGGTTCAAACCCGCGCCACCCGGCAGCGGAATCACCTTCGTCCGCACCGACCAGGGCAATCCCATCCGCATCGCCGCCCGCACCGATAGCCTCTCGAAACGAGCCCGGCGAACCTCACTGAGAAACGGCGCCGCCGCCATCGAGACCATCGAACACTGCCTGGCCGCTCTGCACGGCCTCGCTCTCGACAACATTGTGGTCGAAATCGACAACGCCGAACTGCCGGGAGTCGACGGTAGCGCCATGCCCTACGTCGAGATGCTGCGCCAAGCCGGCACCACCGAACAGGACGCCCCCCGCCAGCGACTCACGATCACCGAGCCCGTTCGCGTCAGCGAGGACGACACCGAGCTAGTGGCCTGGCCCGGAGAACCCGATCAGCTCGAAATCATCTACGAACTGAACTACCCCGGCTCCCCCATCGGGCACCAGATCCACAACTTCACGCTCACCACCGAGAATTTCATCGACCAGATCGCGCCCGCTCGAACATTCGTCCTCGAACAGGAAGCCACACAGCTCCGCGCCGCCGGCCTCGGCACGCACCTCACCTACGACGACATTGTCGTCGTCGGCGACGATGGACCCATCGAAAACACCTACCGCTTCGAGAATGAGTGCGTGCGACACAAGATTCTGGACCTCATCGGCGACCTCATGCTCACCGGACACTTCGTCTCCGGAAAGATCTACGCGCGCAAGTCCGGGCACCACCTGAATCACGAACTCGCACGCCGCCTGGTCGAGCAACTCACGCGCGCCCGCTTCGAGCAGCGCATGACCCAGGCCCCAGAGCTCGACATCCGCAACGTCCAGCGCGTCCTCCCACATCGCTACCCCATGCTGCTCGTCGACCGCGTCGTCCAGATGGACGGCATCAAGCACGCCATCGGAATCAAGAACGTCTCCGTAAACGAACCGTTCTTTCAGGGACACTACCCTGGCCAGCCAATCATGCCCGGCGTGCTGATCATCGAGGCCATGGCCCAGCTCAGCGGCATACTGCTCTCACAGAAACTCGAGCACACCGGCAAGGTTGCCGTTTTGCTGAGCCTGGACAAAGTGAAATTTCGCCGCCCGGTCGTACCGGGCGATCAACTGATACTCGAGGCCCAGGCCGTGCGCGTAAAAGCCCGCACCGGCCAGACAATCTGCCGCGCTACAGTCGGCGGCGACCTCGCCGCCGAAGCCAGCATCCGGTTCATGCTCGTCGACGCCGACCCAGCCTGACACCGCTGCCGTTGTCATGTAAGTGATGGAGAACATGAGCGAGATTCACCCAACCGCCTTCGTCGATCCCACGGCCGAACTCGGCGCCAATGTCGAGGTCGGAGCCTTCTCATACATCGGCCCGGACGTGCGCGTCGGCGACGGCTGCATCCTCGCACCACGCGTCACACTGCTCGGCAAGTCCACCTTCGGCCCCAACAACACCTTCCACTCCGGCTGCATCCTCGGCGCCGAGCCCCAGGACCTGAAGTACAAGGGCGGACCAACCAGCCTCGCCGTCGGGGCCGGAAACGTCTTCCGTGAACAGGTCACCGTACACCGCGGAACCGAGGTCGATCGCCAAAGCGGCGGAATCACTCGCATCGGCAACCACAACCTCCTGATGGTCGGCGTCCACATCGCACACGACGCCGAATTGGCCAACAACATCATCATCGCCAACGCCGTCCAACTAGCCGGACACGTCTGTATCGAGGACGGCGTCGTCATTGGCGGCTTGTCCGCGATGCACCACTTCGTCACCATCGGCCGCTATGCATATGTCGCCGGCATGACCCGTGTCACACACGACGTCCCGCCCTTCGTGAAAGTACTCGGCTACGATCAGCAGGTCCGCGGCGTCAACATCGAGGGCTTGCGCCGCTGGCAAATCCCCACCGAGTCCATCACCAAGCTGAAGGCCGCCGCCCGCATCCTATATGCACGCCGCGGCGAACGTTCGCCACTACGAACCGCGGACGCACTCCGAACCATCAAGGCCGACGGCCTGCTCGACGACGAACACGTGCGCTACCTCGTGGACTTCCTGCGCCGCAAACTGGAGATCGGCATCTTCGGCCGCGCGCGCGAGCACTATCGCACCGATCGCGACCAGGACCGCGAGAAGTTCTACAACCCGGAGAAAGAGGTGTCATCAGGTGAGTGAGCCCGTCCCAGTTGCTGTCATCGGTGCCGGCCACATGGGCCGCCACCACGTGCGTCACTACTCCGAAATGCCCGGCGCCCGCTTGGTAGCGGTCATCGACGCCAATGTCGATCGTGCCCGTGAGTTGGCCGAGCCGTTGGGAGCACGCTACGGCACCGAGCTAACCCCTGACATGGGCCCCGTAGCCGCCGTCACCGTCGCCGTCCCCACCGTGCATCACCTGAGCATCAGCCGCCCCCTGATCGAACGCGGCATACACGTATTGGTCGAGAAACCCCTCGCGCCCAGCGCCGCCGACGCCGACCAGATCGCCAATCTCGCGCGCGAGCACAAGGTCATCGTCCAGGTCGGGCACACCGAACGCTTCAATCCCGCCGTCCGGGCCGTCGACCGGCTCGGCCTGCGACCAAAATTCGTCGAAACGCACCGCATCAGCCCCTTCACATTCCGTTCGGCCGACATCGGCGTCGTCTTCGACCTCATGATCCACGACATCGACATCATGCTGCACCTCGTCCGCGACCAGGTCGAGCGTGTCGATGCCGTCGGCGTCAACGTGCTCGGCAAGCACGAGGACATCGCCAACGCCCGCGTGGTCTGCAAAGGCGGCGCCGTCGCCAATCTGACAGTCTCGCGCCTGGCCCTCAAGACCGAGCGCAAGCTGCGCGTCTTCTGCGAACACGCCTACATCTCACTCGACTACCAGAAGAAATCCGGGATCGCCGTCACCCTCGACAAGAACCTCGACATTCTCAAACTCGCGCGCGAGAACAACATCGAAGACCTCTCGCAAATGGCCGGCCTGGACTATGGCAAGATGGTGCATGTCGAGCCGCTACAGATCGACGACAAGGATCCCCTGCGCTCCGAGCTCGAGGCCTTCCTCAATTGCGTCCGCACCGGCGAGCGCCCAGCCGTCAGCGCTGAGGATGGTGCAGACGCGGTCCGGCTCGCCGAGCAGATTGTGGAGTCCATCTCAACGCACCACTGGGACGGCGCCGACGGCCAACGCGTCGGACTAGATGCCGACATCATCGGCCAAATGGCCAAAAACAGCCTCTGAACCAGGCCGGCAACGACCGACTGTGGGACCGGTTTGTAACCGGTCGCGTCGGACTAGGTGCCGACATCGTCGGCCAAATGGCCAAAAACAGCCTCTGAACCAGGCCGGCAACGACCGACTGTGG
>CAZUCH010000157.1:6662-7253 GCA_964619045.1 uncultured Planctomycetales bacterium
GACCGGTTTGTAACCGGTCAGATGAGTGGCCTCGCGTGCCATGCCGACGGTTGCTCGCGTCGGAATGTTCTTCGACCTGGGTGGCTCCTTGTCTCCCATCAACCGCCAAGAAGCCGAGTATTCGTAGAATGTCTTGACGCATTATCCCGCCGTGGCATGAACAGGAGGATGCGGCGTCTGGCACCATAAGCGAATGAGCCGCCTGCTCAGATGTCGCTGTTACTCTCGCCCTTGATTTTGCGCAGGGCCTCGGCGGCCGTTTGACGGACGTCCTCATCCTCGTCCTTCAGCGCTTCAGTGAGAGCAAGCACAGCAGTCTTGGCCTCCGGCCCAATCTTCCCCAGGGCCCCGGCGGCACAGGTACGGACCTCCACCTGTTCGTCCCTCAGTGCCCCGATGAGAGCAGGCACGGCGCCCTTTGCGTCCGGCCCGATCTCACCCAGGGCCACGGCGGCGCCCCAACGGACGTACCCATCCCCGTCCCTTAGCGCCTCGACGAGAGCAGGGACGGCGGCATTGGCTTCCGGCCCGATGTTCCCCAGGGCATGGGCGGCAGCATGACGGACGCGGCGGTCCTTGTCCTTCAGCACC
>CAZUCH010000158.1:0-7235 GCA_964619045.1 uncultured Planctomycetales bacterium
ATGGATAGCGCTGCGGACCTCAGACACGTACAGCCCTCGCCGCACTCAGTCCCTGTGCCCCGTTGCTCCTCTCATCCATCTTACGCGTGACCGGGGCACGGTGTCAAAACAGGCGTTCAACTGCGACGACCGGGCCCCGGGGGCAGCGAGAGCATTCCTGGACGGCCACGCCGATAATCCCGGCTACGCGTGCTCAGAATGGTGACTGAGGCTGTTCGCGGGGGATGTAGTCTGGCTCGCTGCCGGGCATGTGCGTGTCGAAACGTGTGTATTGCTTGTTGAAATGCAGCTTGATGGTGCCCACCGGGCCATTACGCTGCTTCGCGATAATCAACTCGGCGAGGTTCTGGTCGGCTTCGCCGGCGCGTTCGCCATCCTGACCTTCGCCGGCAGACTCCGGAGAGTCCGCGAAGTAAGACTCGCGGTGCAGTAGCGTGATTACGTCGGCATCCTGCTCGATGGCCCCGGATTCGCGCAGGTCGCTCATCCGCGGCCGGTTGCCTCGTCGGGCCTTGTCCATCGGGGAACGGTTGAGCTGTGCCATGGCGATCACCGGCACGTTGAGATCCTTGGCCAGCGCCTTGAGCCCCCGCGAGATGTTCGCCACCTCGACCTGCCGGTTTTCGCTCTTGGGCACACGCATGAGTTGCAGATAGTCGACGAAGATGGCCTTGATTGAATGCCGCCGGAAGGCCATGCGCGCCCGCGCGCGCAACTCGAGGATCGTCAGGTCCGCCGTGTCGTCGACCAATAGGGGAGCGGTGCTGAGATCGCCCGCCACACCCTTGAGGCGCTCCAAATCCTGGCTTGATTGACGTCCGCGGCGTAGTACATGCGAGTTCACGCGCGCCCGGCTGCACAGGACGCGTTGCGCCAGTTGCTGGCGGCTCATCTCGAGCGAGAAAAACAGCGTCGGCCGATTCTCCGTGATCGACAGGTGCTCGGCGACGTTCAGGCCGAAGGCGGTCTTGCCCATCGACGGCCGGCCGGCCACGATGATCAGTTCGCCGGGCTGCAAGCCGCAGGTTATCTCGTCCAGCTCGACGAAGCCGGTCGATTCGCCGGTGAGGGCGTTCTCGCCGCGCCGTTCGATCAGCCGGAAGGCCTCCTGGACCAATTCGGGCAGTAATTGGGCCTCGCCGGTGACCCGGCGTTCGGTGACGTCGAAGATCTCATGCTCGGCGTAGTCGAGCACCTCGCGCGCCGGCTCGGCATCGTCAAAGGCCCGCTCCATCACGCGATGAGTGGCGACGATCAGTTGCCGGAGGAGGTACTTCTCGTGGACAATGGCCGCGTAGTGCCCGGCGCGCAGCGCGGACGGCACAGTAGACAGCAAGCCCCCGAGGAACTCGAACTTGCCGAGCTTCTCCCACAAGCCGCGGCGCGACAACTCCTCTTTGATCACCAGGCCGTCAAACGGCCGGTCATCAACGTAGAGCTTCACCAGGACTTCGTACAACTGCTGGTGTTTGTCGAGCTGGAAGGCGCGCGCGCCCGCTTCACGCAGAGCGGTGATTACATCGCCGGTGGCTTCCCGTTCCTGGAGCATCGAGCCGAGCGTGGCGCGCTCGGCTTCGATGTCCCGTGGCAGTAGCCGGTCAAGAGCGGGCGTTGAGCCGCTAGTCGTCGTGGTCTTCGAAATCGTCTTCGTCGTCGTCCCGGTCGTTGTCTCCGGCGTCGTCGTCATCGATCGCGCCTCCTTCACGCACGACCCATACCTTGACTTCAGTCGTGATGTCGTCGGTAAACTCGAGCGTGACGAGTCGATTATCGAGCGTCCGGATGTGCGCGTCCAGAACAATATGCTTGGGCTCGATCGGGAAGCCCTGGGCCTTCAGAGCCTCGGCGATTTCCTTCTCGCCAACCGAGCCGTACAGCGTACCTTCAGGGTTGGCGGCCGCTTCGATCGTGACCGAGACATCCGCAAGCTGCTCGACGAGATCCTCGAAGTGCTTCTCCCGAAGGGCACGTCCGGCGGCGGCGGCCTTACGCGTCTCCGCGATGGCCTGGATGTTGTCGTCGGTGGGCTCGGTAGCGAGCCGCTGCGGGAGCAGATAGTTACGCGCGTAGCCGGAAGCCACTTCGACTACGTCGCCGAGATGTCCGAGCTTGCGCACGTCTGAGAGCAAGAGCAAACGCATGCCTTGTTTCTCCATGCTGGTTTGTGGGAGACTCCCCGTCGACACTGGGTCGCGGGGCCGTTGATCCGGCCAATCGTCGGCCAGATCACGTCACGTAGGGCATCAACGCCATGAAACGCGCCCGCTTGATCGCCAGAGCGATCCGGCGCTGGCAGACTGCGTTGAGGCCGGTGCGCTTCCGCGAGAACAGCTTGCCCTGCGCGCTGGTGAGGCGCTGCAGGAGGGCAACGTCCTTGTAGTCGATTTCCTCGGGCTTGACCTTCGGGGCCCGGAAACGCGAGGCATCTGAACGCCGCGGGCGTTTCTTCTTCTTCTGTTGGGTCATCATTCTGGCCATATTCTGATTCCTTTACGTGGAAAGTGTGTCCTAAAACGGAATATCATCACCCGCCGGCGGGGGGGCGTCCTGGGGAATGCCGGCTGGGGGAGGCGCGGAATCCGAGTAGCTCGGGCGCGCTTGCGGCGCGGAATCCGAGTAGTTAGGGCGCGCTTGTGGGGCGCCACGCTCGTGAGCGCCGTCGCCCGATCCCTGTTGATCGCCACGGCTGCCAACAAACTGGAACGTGTCGACCACCACCGTGTGTTTGGAACGCTTCTGGCCGTCCTGGCCGGTCCACGAATCGAGTTTGAGATGCCCCTCGACGAGGATCGGGCGGCCCTTGGTCATGTATTGGTTGATCGTTTCGGCTTGGCGGCCAAACGCGGCAATATCCACGAAACAGACCTCGTCCTTCTGGTTGCCGTCGCGGTCGCGCCACTTGCGGTTGACCGCCAGACCAAACTCGCAGACCGCCGTATTGCTGGGCAGGTAGCGCAGTTGCGGGTCGCGCGTCATGTTGCCCATTAGGATTACTCGGTTGTAGCTCGCCATACCTATCACCTTCGTATCGTGCGCCACGGGGGCGGTGGGCTGTAAGGCCCAAACGCTAATCGTTAGCGGCGGTGGGCTGCTCGGTCACGGCCGGTGCGGTCTCAGCCGGCTCGGCTGTCGCGATCGCAGTGGCGTCGGGCTCGGGCTTGTCCGCCGGCTTGGGCGTACCCGCCGGCCTCGGCCGATCCGTGCGCGCGGCCGGCCGGTCGTGTCGGGGCCCGTCCGAAGATCGATCACGATCATGACCGCGCCGATGATCGGGGCGGCCGTCATCATGCCGGCGACCGTCGCCGGAGAGCGGGATCAGCGACGTCGTGTTGTCGTGCGCCCGCAACTCCGCGAGACGCTCGTCCGTGACCTTGTCCGGACGCAGCACGAGGACGCGCAGCACGGTTTCGCTGAGCTGGACGTCACGCTCCAGATCGACAATCTTGTCCGGCTCGGCATCGAAGTAGGTCAGGGCGTAGATGCCCCGCTTACGCTTGGCGACTTCGTAGGCCAGCTTGCGATCGTCGAACTTGACGCACACCAGTTGCTCGGCGCCGATGCGGTCGAACAGCCTCTTGATCTCGGCCTCGACCTCGCCCCAGTCGCGTGTGACCGCGGCATCAAACAGGAACATCCCTTCGTAACGGTTCAAGATGAGTCTCCTTCCGACCGTGAGTCTCTGGGCCGGGATGGGCCGCCTGACTCGTCGTCTTGTCTGCGATTGAACTGGTTCATGGCCGCCGCGACTCCGCTTCGGAGCCAGCATTCGGCGGCATCCGCGGCCTGGATCAGGGCTACCGCGATCGTCGACCGCTCGTCGGGGGCAAAACGCCCCAGAACGTGGTCGACGGTGGCGGCGCGCTGCGTCTTGCCGATGCCGATCCGGAGGCGTGGGACTGCGTTGGTGCCAAAGTGTCGGATCACGTCAGTCAGTCCCTTGTGTCCGCCGCCCGAGCCGGAGGCCCGGACGCGCAACTGTCCGACGGCCAGATCGAGGTCGTCGTGAACTATCAGCACGTCGCCTGGCGCCAGCTTGTAGTAGCGCCAGACCGCGGCCACGCTCCGGCCGCTCAGATTCATGAAGGTGGACGGTTTGAGCAGGAACACCTGCTCGCCGTGTGCCTGGCCCTGGCCGATTTGCCCTTCGAAGTGCCCGTCGTAACGCGACACGTCGGTGGACCAGCGCCGCGCCAATTCGTCCACAACCATGAAGCCGATGTTGTGGCGCGATTGGGCGTAGCGCCGCCCCGGGTTGCCCAGGCCGGCGATCAGCTTCACGGCTAGTCTCCGCCCTCATCTTCACTTTCCTGCTTACCCTTGCCGATGATCTCGGGCTCAGCGCTCCCTTCCTCGGGGGCCTCAGCCTCGACCTCTTCCTCAGCGGTGCCCTTGGGCGGCTGTACAACGGCGATGATGTCATCGGGCTCATGGAGCGACGTGACGTCCTCCGGCAACGTGACATCCTTGGCGTGCAGGGCTTGATTGAGTTCCAGATGGTCAATATGCACGCGGATCACCTCGGGGATCTTCGACACCGGGCACTCGACATCCAGGCTGGTGATGATGTGCGTCACACTACCGCCGTGGTGCACTCCCTCGGGAGTACCAACCAGTTCGAGGGCCACCTTGACTTGTACCCGCTCGTCGGCGTCGACGCGCATCAGATCCACATGGATCGGCGTCGATTGCAGGTGGTCGTATTGCACGTCCTTGATGAGGTACTGCTCGCCCTTGCCATCGATCTGAAGCTGAATCACGTGCTTCATGTGGTCCAGCGCCAACTCGGTGTCGTGCAGCGACAGGGCGACCGTCTCGGGCGCCTGGCCGTGGCCGTAGATCACCGCCGGCAACATGCCGCGCTTTCGCAGACGGTCGTTGGCATGGCGACCTTCCATCGGGCGCGTTTCGCCTTGGATTGTTGTTGTTTCCATCCTCTGACTCCATCGACGCCGCCGACACCGACCATGGGTGGCCGCTGGCGCCAATCCTATTTCATGAACAAGCTGCTAACAGATTCGTTACGGTGGATTCTCCTGATGGCCTCGCCCAAGAGTTCGCCGATCGACAGCACCTTCAGATTAGGCAAGCGCTTGCGGACCTCGTCCGAAATCGGGATTGTGTCCGTTACGGCCAGGTGCTCGATTGGACTGTTCGCCAGGCGATCGAGTGCCGGACCGCACAATACGCCGTGCGTGGCCGCCACTATGACTCGCCGGGCACCGTGCTCGCGAACCAACTTAGACGCCTGGGCGATCGTGCCGGCGGTCGCGATGATGTCGTCGACCATCAGCACGGTTTGGTCGTGGACGTTGCCGATGATCGCGCGCGTCTGAATCTCGGTGCCGCTCACCCGCCGTTTGTCGATGATGGCCAACTCGCCTCCCAGGCGGTTGGCGTAGACGCGCGCGCGCTTGACGTTGCCCATGTCGGGGCTGACCAGCGTTACGGCGCCGATGTCCAAGGCCCCAACGTAGGCCGAGAAGACCGGCTCGGCCGAGAGATTGTCTACCGGAATGTCGAAGAAGCCCTGGATCTGGGCCGCGTGCAGGTCGACGGTTAGCACACGATTAGCGCCCGCGCGCGTCAACAGGTCGGCGACCAGTTTGGCCGTAATCGGGACGCGTCCCTCCTCCTTGCGGTCCTGACGAGCGTAGCCGAAATATGGGATGACCGCCGTGATGCGCTGCGCCGAGGCCCGCTTCAGACAATCGATGAAAATCAGCAGTTCCATCAGGTTGTCATTCACCGGGGGGCATGTGGACTGGACGACATAGGCGTCGCAGCCGCGCACGTCCTCGACCAGCTTCAGCGCAATCTCCCCGTCGGGGTAATCATCGAGCTGGACGCGCCCCAGCGGATAGCCCAGATAATGGGCGATCTGCTTCGCTAAGCCGAGATTGCTACGCCCGGAGAATATGCGAATCCCGGTCATGCACTTGCTCCGCTGAAGGCCCGAACGTTCGCGTCGTCGGCTATGTTGTCCGCCGGCGTTAGATGCACGAGTGGCCCCACTCGGCAGTTGTCGCCGATCGTGACCGGGCCGGTGATCTTGACCATTGGTTCGATGATTGTATCACGGCCGATCGTGGCTCGGGCGTCGATCCAAGTGGTGGCCGGGTCGACGACGGTAACGCCGTTGTCCATCAGCCGGTCGAGCACGCGCCGCCTCATCACGTCGTTGACCAAGGCCAGATCTTTGCGTGAGTTAATGCTATACATGTCCTCGGGCGGAACCGCGGTGACGGCCTCGACCTTGTTGCCCGCTGCCATCATCAGGGCAAATACGTCGGTGATATAGTACTCGCCCTTGACGTTGTTCGGTTTGATCTGGTCCAGCGCCGCCAACAGGTCGCGGCTCTTGAAGCAGTAGTAGCTCGGATTGACCTCGTGAATCGCGCGCTGCTCGGGAGTGGCGTCGAGATACTCCACGATGCCCTTGAACTCACCCGCCGGGTCGCGCCAGATACGTCCATAGCGCGCCGGATCGTCAATCAGCGCCGTCGCCAATGTGGCGGCGTTGTCACCCGCCAAGTGCCGATCGAGCAACTCGCGGATGGTCTCTTCATGCACCAGCGGCCCGTCGCCACAGAGCACGAGCACGTGCTCGAATGGCTCGATCTGCTCGCGGCATACTATAACCGCGTGACCGGTTCCGAGCTGCGGGGATTGCTCGATCCACGTAACGTCCGCGCTGCTGCCGGCGAAAGCTTCGATCACCAGGTCTTTGCCGTGACCGACAACCGCCAGGCATTGCCGCACGCCCGCTGCTCGGCAGGCGTCAAACACGTAAGCCAGCATCGGACGACCGCAGACCTCGTGCAGCACCTTGGGGAGCTCGCTCTTGAGGCGCGTACCCTGGCCGGCGGCCAGAATGACGGCGGCGATGCTGGGGGTGCTCATTTGCGACCTACTCCGAAGAGAACGGCTATCCATCCAACGGTCGGCGGTGTGCCGCTGGGTAGCAACAGACTACCCGGCCTGGACTTGAACCAGGAATGCCAGGACCAAAACCTGGTGTGTTACCAATTACACCACCGGGTAACGGGGGTCGGCTGACACCTGTGTCTCCGATGCCCGTTTGTCGCTATGCATAAACGAAAGCACGGTTGCGGACCCGCTCGGAAGCCTGCGCCGCCAGCCGTGAAACAGGCGGCCCACCGTGGCCCATTGGCCACTTGCCCCTTGCGAACGGGCAAAACACTCCGGTCGCGACACAACCAGAGCAACGCAGTGTA